>NZ_CP011048.1 GCF_000982825.1 Cronobacter sakazakii
GTGATTGTTTATACTTATCCCAAGAGCCGCTCGCTCAGGGTGCTCTGGACGCTTGAAGAACTGGGCATGCCGTATGAGTCCATCAAAGCCGATATTCTTTGCGACGCCCCGGAAGTACCCTCGCCGCATCCGCGCGGTAAAGTCCCGTTTCTGACAGATGGCGACGTTTCCATTTGCGAGACGCTGGCCATCTGCACCTGGCTTTGCGAAAAACAGCCTGCCACCGCGCTTTTTCCCGCCGATCCCGTCCGACGCGCCGCGATAAACAGCTGGATCAGTTTCGCCTTAACGGATCTGGAATCGCCGGTATGGAATTTACTTAAACAGATGATTTTTGTGCCGGAAGCGCAGCGGTCCGCCGCACTGACACATTACTTCAAAACCGAAGCCGCAAAAGCCGTGGCGATGGTGGATTTGGCGGACAACGCACCGTGGATAGCGGGCGATGATTTTACGCTGGCCGATATTTTTATGTCGCATACGCTTTTCTGGGCAAAACTGGGCGGTATTACGCTTAGCGAGACGCTCGAAAATTACGTGAATCGCGCCTTTTCCCGTCCCACGTTTACCCTGGCCCAGCAGCGAAATAACCAGTGATGACGGCCAGCCGGTATATTATCGCCACCGCGTATGCCCTCACCGGCCGTAAAAGCCGTCCAGATAGGTTTGCGCCAAATCGTCACCCAGCATCCGTTTTTCGCGCGGGCTGGTGTTGTCATCGAGAAACTGGCCGCGATGATTGGCAAATTCACTGGTGGTCTGCATACCGCAGGCATCGTCACGGTAAGCCTTCGCCTGACGCTCTGCCCAGGCGATGTCGCGCCCCTGTGCTTTATCCGTTTTGCCCTGATTGTAGACGCTGGTAAATGCCGGCAGAAACGCGGCGATGCTGCCTGCTTTATCGACCCTCAAATTCGCGTCGTGTGATTCCATCCCCTGCAAAACATAGTGGCGCGCGTGCATTTCTGGCGACGTTCTGGCCGTACATCCTGCTAACAGCGTAGCCACAGCCACGACTACCATTCCATAACGCCTCATATTTTCTTCCTGAAGTTGTCTGTTTATCGTGTTGAGGCCCGGCGCATGTTGCTTTTGTGCGCTAACCCCATGTATCAGGCGACAAATATTACCGTGCTGAATACAGGGTTAATACATACCGAATCAGGGGATTGCGCGAACTCAGAAGACATGCATTTGTCCGATGTCCGTAAAAAAGCCGCGCAGGGTGAGCCCTGCACGGCTTATCAGCAGCATTACGTCGTCAGCCCTTCTGCTGGCGGGTACTGAAGAATGCCAGCGCGGTTTCCAGCGCTTTCGCCTGCTCTTCAAGCGACATCGCCGCGGCCGAAACCTGCTGCACCAGCGAGGCGTTCTGCTGGGTCACGCTGTCCATCTGATTCACCGCCACGCTAATTTGATCCACGCCGCGGGTCTGTTCATCCAGCGCCCGCACGATTTCATTGATAGCCAGGTGAACGCTGGTCACGGCTTCGATTATCTGTTTCATCGTCGAGCCGGTTTCATTGACCAGCGTCACGCCCTGCCCGACGCGACCGGTCGATTCTGCGATGAGTTGCGAAATTTCCTTCGCCGCGTTGGCGCTGCGGCTCGCGAGCGTTCGTACCTCACCGGCCACGACGGCGAAACCGCGCCCCTGCTCACCGGCGCGTGCCGCTTCCACGGCCGCGTTCAGCGCCAGAATGTTAGTCTGGAAGGCGATGCTGTCGATGATGCTGGTGATGTCGCTGATTTTCTGCGAACTCTCATCCACCTGCGACATCACATGCACCACGCGATCGACCAGCGCTTCGCCCGCGCCTGCGATATCTTTCGCGTGCTCCGTCAGCACAATGGCGCGTGACGCGCTTTCGGCGTTGTTTTTCACCGTCGCGGAAATTTCTTCCATGCTGGCCGCCGTCTCGACAATCGCCGCCGCCTGCTCCTCGGTGCGGGAGGCGAGATCGGTATTGCCTGCAGCGATTTCACTGCTGCCGGCGCGCACGGAATGACTGGCATCGCTAATATCGCCGACAATTTCGCGCAGCCGCGACTGCATGGTGCTTAATGCATAAAAGATGCTTCGGGTATCGCCCTGCTGTACCGGAATCGCGTTATTCAGATTGCCATGCGCGACAGAAAGCGCAATTTCGGACGCCTCCAGCGGCTCACCGCCCACCGGGCGCGCCACTTTGCGGGTAAACACCAGCGCCACCACCAGGCTCACAACCGCGATGCTCAGCACCATCAGAATGAGGGCATTGATAAGCCCCTGCCAGGCTTCGGCCATCACCACGCTGACCGGCGTCACCACCGCCAGCTTCCATGGCGTGCCGCTGTTGCCCACGGCAATCGTGTTCCAGGTGATAAACGCCGGTTCGCCCAGCACCGGATCGTCATAGCGAATCACTTCGCGGCCCGTCACAGTGCCCTTATAAGGCTTGCCGATAGTCGCTTTATCCGGCGCGGAGATCACTTTATTGTCAGCCGAGAGGAGCAGCGCATAGCCCACGCCATCCCACGGTTTAATCGCCCCCACCATTTTTTGCAGCGTTTCGAGGGAGAAATCGGAGGTCACCGAGCCCTGGAATTTGCCGTCGCGCATTATCGGGGCGGCAATCGAGGTCAGCATCACATCCACGCCGTTGTACGGGTAAATGTACGGCTCGATGATGACATCTTTCTGGCGCTGACGCGGGAGGACGTAATAGTCACCGCTACCGGGCGTTTCATAATCCACCAGGTTATGCAGCGCCGGGTTGCCTGCACTGTCGCGATCCACATAACGCGCATAGCGCCCTTTGGGATCCTGGCCCGCCTGCCCTGCAAACGTGGCGTCGTTGGCATCAAACGCGTTGGGTTCAAAGGTCAGTGACATCGATAAAAAATCATCATGAGCGCGCAGAAAGCTGACTAATAGCTGCTCCAGGCCTTTACGATCGTTAAGCCCGGACTCGCGCAGCGACCATGCGCTGATACCCACATCGCGCGCGGCGGTTAACGCCGAATCCAGACGACGGCTCACCTCTAAGGTTTGCGTTTGCGCAATTTGTTGCAGGTGTTTTTTCGCGACATATTCCTGCTGCGACATCGATTGCCAGAGCAGTAAACCCATCGTGATACCAAAGCCTGCGGTTATCGTGACGAAAATCGATAACAGCATGAGGGTTTTGGTCTTAAGCCTTCTTTTCGAAGGATGCTGAGCGATCATTCTCTTCTCCCGGACGCCGCCAGAAAGGCGGGACATATTTACTCACTATCGGCAACTATCCAGGAAGCCTTATGCTTACAGGCCATTAAATTTTCTTAACGCAAACGGGTCGGAATAAGCGAAACGGGGAAACGTATTACGATCAACGAGAAAGGAAACAGACTGGATTCAGAAAAAAAGCGGGCCGCCTGACATCGCAGCGGCCCGTAAACAGAATATTGGCTAAGGTGCCCCTTTTCCTGATGATGCTATCGTAGCGCCATAACCTTAAGGGAAACTTAAGGCATAAGTTAAATCTTAAATATTTACAAAGCGCGCGTTCCGCAGGCAATAAAATCGATGGACATCCGCGCCCGCACGATCAGGACTCAACAAACTCCAGTTTCGCTTTTACGCGTTCAAGCGACTGAAGATAATCGATATTCTCAATAAGTTGATGTAATTCCCGGGTTTCGCCGCCCGACGCCGCCAGCGCATCTTCAATAAAAGGCGAATGGCCGAAACGATGTAAGATCACATTTTTCTTTTGCATCCCGTTCAGTGAACAGAGTGTGATATAGCGGAAGCGTTTTTTATACGTGGCGTCATTTTTCAGTTTTTCCGTCGCTTCACAGGGCGCGGAAATAATGCAGCGGAACGGCGTCATCAGATACGGCTTAAGCAAGTTCAGTAAGCGCATTCCCGGCGACATCTCGTCGTTTTCCGCCGTGAACGCGTGCGTGCCATCCAGATACAGTATGACCTTATACCGCCCGGCGAGCGCCACGGCGAGTGCCAGCTTTTTCTCTATCTCTTCCTCACTGGCATTCCCGGCAAACAGCGACACCATATTTATTTCAGCCAGATGGCACCCTGGCTGGATCTGCAACAGGTAACGCGAGAGATTACGGACAAAACAGGATTTGCCAACCCCTTCATTTCCCGATACCACCAGGCTGTTGGTATTACGGCATGACAGAATCGCCAGCGCCGAAAGAATTTCCGTTTCGCGATACATCACGTCAGGAATATTTCCGACCGCAAGCATAGCCATCAAATCGGTGGCGTGAATGCCGTTCTCTTCCAGCCCGGAATAAAACGCCTTCCTGTCATGTTGTGGCTCAATCGTGAACAAATTGTTAGGTGGTGTCATTTTATTTTCCTTAAGCGTGTAATTACAAATGTAATAATCCCGGCCTCATTCATTACGGAATAAGGCCTTTGATCGCGCTACGCTTTTATCTTTAAGAATAATGATGGCGCCAGTGAGCAGACACGATTTATCCGACGCCAGAGTCATTTCTGCCTGCGTTTTTACGTGTCTTTTCTGCGCATTACGATGTTAAAAGCGTCCCGTTGAATACCCCATGTAGGTTTTGCATCTCCCGTCAGGCTTGCAGGTCATCAATACCCCACGAGATTGCATCAGGAAAACTTGATAATTAAGTATCACTAAAATTTGATTTAGCGTGAAGATAGGCAAAAATCTTAAAGCCGTCAACCGCCGAAATAATTATCGATAAATAAGTTATTCCTTATCCCGTGAATCGGCGAATTAAGATTTTCCTCAGTATTAATTCCGGAAATAAAGCGGTAATTTGTCCGGTTATTTTTTGACGCGGTTAAACACTGACGGCAACGAAATGGCCGCAACCTGCCGGGCGTACACAGAAAAAAACCCTGCCGGAGCAGGGTTTGTTGCGCAATAAGATGCAAATCGCGTATCAGAACGTGCTGTAAAGCAGCGCGGACACCGTGAGCAGGCCGCCGGTGGCGACCATGACAGCCGTCGGGCCGCGCAGTGAACGCAGCGCATCGCGGGTGTAAATGAGGTACGTCGGGATCAGGAAAAGAAAGATGGCGGTCAGCGGCCCGCAGACGGTTTCAATCAGCGTAATCACGTCCGGGTTAAGATCCACCACGCCGAATGTCGCGATAAACATCGCGAGGAACGCGAGCGTCTTCGCCTGTTTCTTCATGCCTGCGTGCCCGGCCACCAGCGCCGTAATGGTTTCCGCAACTGGCAGGCACACGCCAAGAAACGATTTGGTCATCCCGACGATGGCAATAAAAGGCGCGATCATAAACAGCAGATCCAGGCCGCCCTGGCTCTGCATCACCGAGAGCATATTGAGGTTTTCCGCTTTCGCCCGTGCGAAGGTGGCCGGAGGGTTCGCGAGAAGGCAGCTCAGCACAAAGAATACGATGCTGAAAATGATCAGCGCATAGGCCACACGCACAACCCGCACCGACTTCGCCTCGCCGCCATGACCGTTTTCGCGATAGTACGACGCCAGCGGCGCAATCAGCGGCGCAGAGCAGAGCGCGAAGGAGATAAGCGGCAGCGTCAGCCAGATATTTTTAAACGCCTCACCGGCGGGCTCGCCAGCCGGGATGAGCGGCATACTGAAATTCGCCAGGCTCCAGGCGGGGATCTGGATAACCGCTATCAGCAGCAGCGACACCGCAAACGGCAGCGCCAGCGCGCCCATCATGCTCACCACTTTGTCACGGCCTTTACTGAGCGCCAGGAATAAAGCCGCAACGACAATAAACGCCAGCAGCGCGCGGTTCACCGGGGCGAAATGCAGGCGATTAACCAGAAAATCTGAGAGCGCGTTGACCAGCGAGATGGCATAGACCAGGGTGACCGGGAAATGGGCGACGCAGAAGAAAATACGAATTGCCGTTCTCCCCTTTGCGCCGAAAAAGGCGCCAAAAAGCGGTAACGTACCGTCATCGGGCCGGTTGTCGCGCATAAATACACGGCAGATAAGCACATGCGGCACCAGCGAGAGGGGAATGCCCAGCACCAGCAGTAAAAGAAAAACCAGCGGGCCGCGCGTGCCGATTTCGACAGGAAGGAACAGTGTCCCTGCGCCGACGGTGGCACCATAAACGCCCAGCATCCAGAGGGTATCTCTGAACGTCCAGCCGGTACGGGCAGGCAGGCTGCTGTCCGTAGTGGTTGATATTGTCATTGTCTCTGTTTTCAGCTTGTAGATTAAGAATGTACCGATGCCGTTTTCACAGGCCGGTTAAGGAAAAACGCACAGGGCGCAAACAGGGGCTGAATGATATAGAAATCGGCCGCTGAATTCGAAGTTCACGGCGGATAAAACGTAAATAAACGCAACGACGCGCGTGGTAATAACAAAGGGGCGTCGGCCCCTTTGTCACCGGTTTACTCAGAACCACTGTCCAAATTTGCGGATGTACAGCCGTTTCATGCCCTGCACGACCACGCAATAGGTGAAAAGAATCCCCACCAGCCACGGGAAATAGCTCAACGGCAAGGGCACCAGCCCAATCATATGGCCGAGCGGCGAGAACGGAATGGCGATGCCGACTGCCATCACGATCCCTGTGGTTATCAGCACCGGCAGCGCGGCGCGGCTCTGAATAAACGGGATTTTCCGGGTGCGCAGCATATGCACCACCAGCGTCTGCGACAGCAGCCCTTCCACAAACCACCCGGACTGAAAAAGCGACTGCGCCGCAGGTGAATTGGCGGCAAACACAAACCACATCACCGCAAAGGTCGCCATATCGAACAGTGACGATGTCGGCCCCATCCAGATCATAAAGCGCTTAATATTCTGCGCATCCCATTTACGCGGCTGACGCAGAAACGCCTTATCCATGCGATCCCACGGCAGCGAGAGCTGCGAAATGTCATACATCAGGTTCTGCACCAGCAGATGAATGGCGAGCATCGGCAGGAACGGCAGAAACGCGCTCGCCACCAGCACCGAAAAAACATTGCCGAAGTTAGAGCTGGCGGTCATGTTCAGGTATTTGATGATATTGCCGAAGGTCTCGCGCCCGGTCAGCACGCCCTGCTCCAGCACCATCAGATCTTTTTCCAGCAAAATGATATCCGACGACTCTTTGGCGATATCCGCCGCGCTGTCGACCGAAATCCCGACATCCGCATCGCGCAGCGCCGGCGCATCATTAATGCCGTCGCCAAGGAACCCAACCGTGTGGCCGTTATTTTGCAGCGCCCGCAGAATGCGGGATTTCTGCAATGGCGTCAGCTTCGCGAAAATCGCACAGCGTTCAACCGCCGCAGCAAGCTGCGTTTCGTCCATATCGTCAATGACATCGCCCGTCAGGATCTCGCGGCGGTTGATCCCTACCTGCTCGCAGATGCAGGCCGCCACCAGCGGGTTATCCCCGGTCAGCACCTTCACGGTAACGCCGTGCTCATGGAGCGCGGAAATCGCCTGCGCAGCGCTCGCTTTTGGCGGATCGAGAAACGTCAGCATCCCTTCGATAATCAGCCCGTTTTCGTCCGCCACGCAGAGGGGATGATCAAGCCCGGTCTGTGGCAGTTCGCGTGTCGCCACCACCAGCACCCGAAAGCCCTGCGCGTTGTACTGGCGCGTTAAGCGCAGGTACGCGTCGCGGCGCGCGTCATCAAGCGCGTAAACCGTGTCGCCCTCGCGGATATACGTCGAGACAGAGAGCATCTCTTCAACGGCACCCTTGCAGATAAGCGTCTGCTGATGCTCGCCATACCCTTCCACCACCACAGAAACGCGGCGGCGTACAAAATCAAACGGCAGCTCGTCAATTTTGAAATAGCCGGATTGTATCGATGGTGAAAGCGCGGCCTGCCCGGACGCCAGTACCGCCTTGTCCATCAGGTTTTGCGAGCCGCTCAGGTTGACGCTGTTCAGCCAGGCAAGTGTGAGCACATGCAGGCTGTCGCGGCCGTGGCAGTCGAGATGCTTTTCAAGAACAATCGAGTCCTGGGTGAGCGTGCCGGTTTTATCGGTACAGAGCACATCCATCGCGCCAAAATTCTGTATGGCGTTCAGGCGCTTCACAATCACCTTGCGACGGGCCATCACAATCGCGCCTTTCGCCAGATTAGAGCTGACAATCATCGGCAGCATTTCTGGCGTCAGCCCCACCGCGACGGCCAGCGCGAAAAACGTGGCGTCCAGCCAGTCGCCTTTGGTGAAGCCGTTGATGAGCAGCACCACCGGCACCATCACCAGCATAAAGCGGATCAGCAGCCAGCTGACGCTGTTCACGCCTTTATCAAACGCCGTCTGGGTGCGGTTACCGACGAGCGATTTCGCAAGCGATCCGAAATACGTTTTCGCGCCGGTCACCACCACCACGCCGCAGGCGGTGCCGCTCGCGACATTGGTGCCCATCAGACAGATATTGCCCCGCTCCAGCAGGCTGGCGCTGTCGTCAGGGATATCATCTGCGCTTACGCCTTTCCCCTGCACATGGCCGGTGACGTCATATTTTTCCACCGGCAGCGACTCGCCGCTCAGTATCGCCTGGCTGATAAACAGATCCCGTGAGGCAATGAGCCGTAAATCCGCCGGGATCAGGTCGCCCGCCGAGAGGTACACGATATCGCCCGGCACCAGTTCCTCGACGGGGATTTCGCGTTTCTCGCCGTCACGGTTGCTGACGGTACGACGCAGCACGGTTGCCGTCGTGCTTACCATCGATTTCAGCGCCTGCGCGGCTTTATTGGTGCGAAACTCCTGCCAGAAGCGCAATAAGCCGCTCAGCAACACCATCGTCACAATGATAATAACGCCGGTCAGATCGGTCTCCTGCCCTGCGCGCAGCGGATACCAGTAATCGGTAAAGAAACTGATCAGCGCCAGCGCCATCAGCACATAGATAAACGGGTTATTGAACGCCTGAACCAGTTGCACCAGCGCGGGCGGCGCGTTGTCATGCGCCACGGCATTCGGGCCGTAAGCGGCAAGGCGCGCCTGCGCCTCTTTTTCCAGCAGTCCTTTTTCGCTGCTTTCCAGCCGCGCTAATGTCTCCTGGTGGCGCTCTGCTGACGCCATTTCGATGCAAAACGTCGCCGCCTGTTTTTTTGCGGCATTATTCATTTTTCTGGAATTGTACTTTGCCGGTAATGACTCCAACTTATTGATAGTGTTTTATGTTCAGATAATGCCCGATGACTTTGTCATGCAGCTCCACCGATTTTGAGAACGACAGCGACTTCCGTCCCAGCCGTGCCAGGTGCTGCCTCAGATTCAGGTTATGCCGCTCAATTCGCTGCGTATATCGCTTGCTGATTACGTGCAGCTTTCCCTTCAGGCGGGATTCATACAGCGGCCAGCCATCCGTCATCCATATCACCACGTCAAAGGGTGACAGCAGGCTCATAAGACGCCCCAGCGTCGCCATAGTGCGTTCACCGAATACGTGCGCAACAACCGTCTTCCGGAGCCTGTCATACGCGTAAAACAGCCAGCGCTGGCGCGATTTAGCCCCGACGTATCCCCACTGTTCGTCCATTTCCGCGCAGACGATGACGTCACTGCCCGGCTGTATGCGCGAGGTTACCGACTGCGGCCTGAGTTTTTTAAATGGCGGAAAATCGTGTTGAGGCCAACGCCCATAATGCGGGCGGTTGCCCGGCATCCAACGCCATTCATGGCCATATCAATGATTTTCTGGTGCGTACCGGGTTGAGAAGCGGTGTAAGTGAACTGCAGTTGCCATGTTTTACGGCAGTGAGAGCAGAGATAGCGCTGATGTCCGGCGGTGCTTTTGCCGTTACGCACCACCCCGTCAGTAGCTGAACAGGAGGGACAGCTGATAGAAACAGAAGCCACTGGAGCACCTCAAAAACACCATCATACACTAAATCAGTAAGTTGGCAGCATCACCCAATATTTCTGCCGGTAAAGAATTTGCTTATGGCACTTACCCGCTACCGCTACGCTTCGGGCGTTTCACTTTATTTTGTGGCTTTATTATTCGCGGGCTAATAAAATCGCGTGATGTTATATTGCGCCAGCGCCGATCGCCTGGCGCAATATAGGCTAATAACGGTTTAATGACGCCGCCGCTCGCCGCTTTTCAGCCAGCAGCGCTATCATTGCGACGACCAGCGGCACCAGCGAGCACCACAGCACGGCGTTCCAGCCCACCAGCGTCAGCAGGGCACCAGAAGAAAACGAGCCCACGATCATTACGCCAAATACCACAAAATCATTCAGCGATTGCACACGGTTTTTCTCCTCCGGGCGGTGATAGTCAAGGATTTGGGCCGACGCACCGGTAAAACCGAAATTCCAGCCAACACCGAGTAAAATCAGCAGCAGCCAGTAGTGCCCGACCGCCGTTCCGGCAAGGCCCGCTGCGACAGAAAGCGCCGAGATCGCAAGCCCCAGTGCGGCGATGCGCGTGGCACCAAAACGGGTAATCAGCTTGCCGGTAAAGAAACCCGGCGCGTACATGGCAATGACATGCCACTGAATGCCCAGATTCGCATCCTGGAGTGAAAGGCCATGCATATGCATCGACAGCGGCGTGGCGGTCATCAGAAAATTCATCACCATATACGCCACCGCGCCGCTGAATACGGTGCGGCTGAAGCCCGGCTGGCGCACGATGTCACGAAGCGGTCGTCCGCGTACCTGATGTTCAGACGCGACCGGATCGGGCGCTTTTACGCCCCAGAGCACCACCGCGGACACCGCCGCCACCAGCGCCTGGGCAAGGTATGTGGCGGCAAAGGTATAGGGCGGCCAGAGATCCATCGTGCCGTTGACCAGCATCGGGCCGACAATGCCTGCCGCCACGCCGCCGCCCATCACCAGCGACAGCGCCCTCGCCCGCCGTTCGCGCGCCACGCCATCGGTGGCCGCGAAGCGAAATGACACCGCGACGGCGGCATACGCGCCACTCATAAACCCGGCGATGCAAAAGAGCCAGAAGGAGCCGGTCACCACGGCAAAGGCAGCGGTCAACCCGGTCAGCACGCCCGTACTGGTACCTGCCATAAACGCCGCGCGGCGGCCATAACGGCGGGCAAGCGCGCCAAAAGGCAGGATCAATGCCGCCATCCCGACGACGAAAATCGTCAGCGGCAGCGTCGCCAGCGCCTTATCGGGTGCCATCACGTCACCGACAATCGCCCCGGTCGCGTAAAACACCACCGAATTCGCGCCCGCGAGCGCCTGGGCCGTCGCCAGCCGAAAAATATTCCTGTTCTGCTGCCCGACAGGCAGGGTGACTTCCGCACGCATTACTACTCCTTTCGTCGTGGTCGCGAGGCGACACGCATGATGACAGGGAACCGGTAGCGGCCAGTCCCTGTTTCGCCCGATATATCTTTACACTTTAACCATAAACTATTTTTTGAAGGCCGTTCAGACACTTAACACGAGCCGCCGAAAAATCTCCAGAAAACCAGACCGGCGGATTATTCGACTGGTCAACTCTCCTTAGGCGTTATCTTTTTCCTTATGACCAGACGGTGAGTCGTTCTGTATCCGCATCTGCGCTATAACAGAGGCGGCGCAATTTTGAGGAAATACGTATGTTTGCAGAGACGGCGCGTCTGCGGCTGCGGCCGGTCACAGAGAGCGATGTGGACGATTTATTCCGGATTTACGGCTCTCCGGCGACCAACACCTTTAACCCGGCGGGGCCGTACCCCAACCGCGCGCACGCGGAAGGTGTGATGGCTCGCTGGCTGACGCACTGGCAGGCTTATGGTTTTGGGAACTGGCGCATCGCGTTAACCACCGCGCCCGATGAGACCATCGGTTTTGGCGGGTTGAGCCTGCGCCGCTATGCGGACGTGGAAATGAATAATCTCGGCTACCGTTTTGCAACGCAGGCGTGGGGACAGGGGCTGGCGACAGAGTTCGCCCGCTTCGCCGTTCGCTATGGGTTTGAAGATCTGGCGCTTGAGGCAGTCTCTGCGGTAGTGCGCAGCAATCATCTGGCATCTCGCAAAGTGCTGACGCACGCAGGATTGCGCTACGTGCGTGAGATCCATGATGTCGATAACGCGCCGCCGAGCCTGCTGTACACTCTGGCTCACGACGAGTGGCGCGCGTTGTAAGCCTTCACCCGGCGGCGTCGACCGGGTTTTCCGTGCCGTTAAGGACATTCTCAAGATACGTCGTCTGTCCGTGGCGGCGCAGGTAAGCCGTGACCTCACGCGCCCAGCCTTCGCCGTTGCCGAGCGTGGCGCGGCTGTGCGTTTCGGCGTAAAGGTAACGCCGGTCCCACAGATTAATTAACGTCTGATTAATGCCATCAATATTGCAGCCCGGATTGTTCGCCTGCTGTAACGCCAGCGCCCGCTGCACCCGCTCGCGCTGCGCCTCGTCCGCCGGGAACTCCCGCTCGGCGTATTCGCTCAGCACCAGGAATGACGGCGGGATCCCCTCTTCCATCGCGGCGTGCAGGCGATAATGGCCGTCCAGCACGATATAAGACGCCAGCCCGGCGACATACCAGACCAGCACCGGCGGCAGCGCGCCCTCGCGGCATTTTTTACGCCACCACTTAAGACGCCCGGCGTGCGGATCAACCGGATAACGGCCCATCAGCAGATGACCGCCCCACCACCAGTCCACCAGCCGGACGTGCTCCGGGTCAGTGAGCGAGCGAAAATCTTCGCCATAAAGCGCCCAGTCCACCCCCCAGTCGCCTGCGCTGGGGGGCGTTTTGAAATACCACTGGTCGATGTCGGGCGTGGTGTTGCGCAGGTATGACGACTGGCGTTTCGCGGGCAGCATCGGGCGCAACAGCCAGTCGCGCGGCGCCAGCAGCGGCGCGGGAGAGTCCATCAGCTGACGCGCGAAATAGCGGCACCACTCGCCCGTCCACGCGCCGTCACCCTTGCGTTTGATGGCTTCAATGTCCTCAGATCGCACCGGCGGCAGCAGATTTTGCTGATCGGGATGCTCACGGTTGGTGACGAGCCAGACGCCGGAATAATCTTTCAGCATCGAAGCCCAGAAAAGCGTTTCGCCGCGCAGCTGCAACGCCATGCGTCCGTGATGTCCGCTCAGCATCTCCAGCGCCAGGCTTGGGGGCGTTTCGCCCTTTACCGTCAGCGCAAGCCCCAGCCAGGCGTCGTTACGATCGTGTAAATCTTTCCACCAGTAGTGTGTCATTTGAGCTTCCTGCATGTGTACTAAGAGACAGTGTACGGCACAGGGCAGCGAGGGCAAAACCGTTGTGAAAGGAAAAACAGAGAGGAGAACCCGCGGCGCGTGCCGCGGGTAACAAGGAAAAACTCAGAATACCGGCGCGCGTTTTTTCAGCGCTGCGCGATGCGGGAAGACCCACAGGCAGACCAGAATCATTCCTACCAGTGTGGCAGATGCGCCGTAACGGCTGAGCTCAAGGCCGCCTTTGGCGATGGGTTTATCGAGGAAATCGCCCACTACCGCGCCGAGCGGACGGGTGAGGATAAATGCGGCCCAGAACAGCACGGTGCGCGAAATCGAGGTAAAGCGGCTCGCGAGCCAGATAACCGCCAGTGCGCCCACGAACAGCAGGATACCGCCGTCATAACCGAAGCCTTCACTGTCTGCTGTCCAGTCGCCGAGCGCCGTGCCAAGCGTCTGGGAGAACATAATCGTCACCCAGTAGAAGCTTTCGGTACGCACGCTGTTAACCGAATCCACGGCAATGGTGCCGCATGTCACGCGCCAGACCAGCAGCGAAAGCACCAGCAAACTGCTCAACAACACCGTACCGCCGAGATAACCGATACCTAATGAGCGGTCGGCGAAATCTGCAAGCGTGGTGCCGACCGTCGTGGTGGCGACCACCGTGAACCAGTAGATCCACTTATTAAAACTGTGATGGCGGATTTGCACGACCACCGCTGCGAGGAAGATCGCCGCGAAGATGAGCGTGCCGGTGAGATAACCGAGATCCATGGACATCGTGACCGCGTCGCCGCCGGTTTCACCCAGCGTGGTCGCGGCGATTTTCGTCAGCCAGAACGCGGCGGTGACGGCAGGAACTTTACTGAGCGTAGAGGTAGTGTTTTGCATAGAATGTGCTCCGGTACGGCCCGACAGGGGCAGGATCCAGAGTGAAGTTATAGGATTAATCTTAAGGAAGACTTAAGAGCGGCGAAAGTTTTCAGCGTTTATGACAGGTGTCGCAAATGGGTCGCGATGCCCCACTGAATGACGTCGCAGCGGCCGGGAACGACCCTTAAAAGCGTATAGCTCGCATTCGGCTGCGCATAGCGCGGGAAGTTATCCGGCACGCCTTCTTTAAGAACAGCCAGCGCGCCCTGAAGGATATGCCCGTGCGTCACGACGCAGCAGGTTGCGTATGAGGTTGCTGCAAGCTCATTCTGGATAAAAGTCAGCAGACGCTGCGCGGCATACGCGAGCGATTCACCGCCGGGCGGCGTAAATAACGCATCGGTTGAAAACAGCGCTTCTGCGCTGAGAGGGTAATCACGCTGCAACTGCACCCGCGACAGGCCTTCGTAATCACCAAACGCCTGCTCACGTAATAGAGGCTCAACAGAGAGTGAGCAGCGAAAATGGCTCGCGGTGGCGTTACCCATATGACGCGCGCGGCCCGCGGGAGATGTGTACACCGCGTCAACAGAGGGGAATTCGTGCGCCAGAGCAGTCAGGAGCGCTGTGGTTTCCTGCAAGCCACGCGCCGTCAGCGCGCTGTCATGATGCCCCTGAATGAGTCCGCCGCGGTTCCACGCTGTTTCGGCATGACGGATAAGGAGGAGGTTCATGGGATGTTACCTGCTCGATGAGATGCTTAACCACGAATAAAAACACGTATTTTTTCTAACGAAAATATAGATTGTATGATTAAACGCTCATTGAAAATAAATATTTTTGGAGAGAGCGTGAGCACATCATGAATGTTTAGCATGTTGAATCCAGGCTTGCTCTGAAAGCATGGATATGTTTAAGAAGGTTTATCGCCGCAGCTTCATCTTTTTCATTAAGAATATAGATATAAATTCCAAAAGCTTTCTTGCATTCAACAAACAATGTCATGGCTACCCCTCGGATTAGAAAAAATTCAATCCCACGCGTATTCACTCGCATACTCTCCCGGAGAGTAACATTTTTAATCAAAAGAGATTCTTTAGGGGAAATAGCCCATCCTTCAAAGCATTCAAGTTATATTTTTATTCGTAATCTCAATATTCGAAACAATAAAAGTCAATTAAAATCTATTAGTTATAAGTCTATCATATAACAAATCACAAGCCTCATTAACACATCTTAAATCAGGGGGTAAGTCTTAGATGGAGAATTTCACCTATATTATTCTTATCCTCTCTTGTTACTGAAAATATTCCACTTGTATCGTATATATATTCACACACATAGTAATTTGCCGCAGCAAAAAGCAATGACAAGATGACTATAAACGTAATTTTTTCTTATCAAAATCAATTTTAGCAAAGGAAACTCATAAAGTTTCTTATCGCTATGATATTCCCAGTATTCATAAATATAACATAGCAAAATAACCCCACCATAAATAATGTTCGACTCAATAAAATTATATCATTGTTTTGAGTCAGGTTTTATTTATGATAGTATCATTAGAAGTAAAAAGCTCCACTTTCAAGCATTGTTTATCTGTTCCCAACAAAAGGTTAAAAACCTTATTTGCATTAAAAGCAAGCAAACATTTATTATTACTGGCTCTTTAAAAAAACGCTTAGCGAGATGCTCATTACCACCCCTTAGGTTTGTTATTATTGACCACACCAGATTCGATTGTTACGAAACCATCATTAGTTCTTACCGCAACAAGATTAATATCCTCTTCTTTCAAAAAATCAATAAAAACACCCATGTTGCATATGAAATTCTAGACAACCACAGAAACAGAGAGCCGAATCGAAAATCAACCCTGGTAAGGAAAACATTAATGAAAAAAAATGGTTTTTCATTTTCAGGAACATCAAAATAGAACCACCTGCCATATATACCAAAAAGAAGAAATGACGCTCCTCCCATTAAATTAGCAAGTAGCATTAGATCATCGAATTCCCTTCTGTACTCTACAAACGCTGCAGATATGTAACCCAATACAACGAAGCAAAGGGAAATATTTGCGAGCACATCGCGCTTAAAAAAAATATAATTGAAATAAAGAAAAGAATCTCTACCTACTTTAGCCCCCCCAAGTATCTTATATACAAAAATAAAAAAAACACCCCCCCCAAGCAAACAAAAAGAATAGCATCATCAGTGATAATGTACTAAGAACTATATCATTTGGAATCATGGTGGTATATTTCCTTTGAGGTATCACTGTTCAAATCTATCTTTTCATTATGACGTGAAGTTGAAGAACTAGTATAACCAATACTCGGTCCGACAGAAACGGCAAAACCGAATCCATCTTTGCCAATGGACACCCCTAGTAAGCCAGGGCCAAAACCAATACTCGCTGAATAATCACGACTTAAATCGCCAAATACACCGGGGGCATAAGGACCAAAATCAATACCAATTGAAGCCCCGGCTTTAACACCAAATTCTTTTGTATATCCTGTAGAAACGGAGAAGGAATCATTGTCGACTTTCATCTCACCTTTGATGTTTTCTGAACTAACGCATCCTTCCATTTCCTTAATTTCTCGATCAAAAGTTATTCTCAGCTTTAATATGGCAAACAATATGCTCCGTCTAGAGACTCATACCGTGTGATAGCATCTCTGCCTTCTGCCAGGTACTCAACATCAATTGGTTCTGGCGGGAAATCTTTTGTATAAGATCCTTCCAGGAATAAACGATACTGCCCCAGAACATATAATGTTTGCTCGATGGTTAAAAGTACCTGTTGCTCTTCCACGTGCTCACACCCAATAAATACTTTATCATGCGTAACCATCACCCAATGGGCATTACCTTTGCCAAAGTTACCATCAGTTATTTTTCCTGATGCAAAATCAGTTAGATTTCTGACCCAGATATCAACAGAATGAATACCATATTGAATGTCATTAGACAACCATCCTGAAATTTCACGCACTCCATACCCTAATACCCCTCCATCAGAGGAATGACGTATTTTTCCACCAATAGGAATAAATAAATCACTATTTTCATCCCACCAAAAAATGATTTTATCATTCAACATTATTTATTCCTCCCGGTATAAACAGGCCATGCAGTTGCACCTGTTCCATCTGGTTTTCCATAATAGCCTTGAATCTTCACACCGCTAGATGATTTCCCGCTCCACATTTCTGTATTCGGTACCCTTTCAGAATGTTTAAACGCGCTTTCAATCTCTTGAGCTGTCTGCCTTTTTGACCATTGCTCAGGAAAGAATGTCGTTTCTGCCTTTTTATTAACCCATTGACCGGAGGCTGAGTCTCTGACTGATATGTATCCTTTTGAAACGCCAGTTGAATCAGGAGCGCCAGTCACTTTATCTATCTTGATGTTTGGATCACGGATATAGTGTCCACCAGAACCAACTTTAGTCCCATCCTTAAGAGTTTTCACTTCTCCATTAAGTATATGATCCATTCTGATATAGGCAGTTTGTGAACCTTTCCCAGCCTGCTCTCTTACCAGCTCTAGCGGTGTCGGTGAAGGTTTAAAATCCTCTAGATACTCACCAGCTTTCCATGATGGATTATTTTTTGCCGCATTGGCTACAACAGCTTCAGCTTTAGCCGTTGTTGCCTCCAGCGTGGTCTTACCAATACCTATCGCACCACCTGCTCCCACACCTCCCGGAACGATGGCCTCCGACGTCATGATGCCAGCATTATTCAGGCACAGCACAACATTACCAGCACATGCTCTGATAGCAACCTGAGCCGCTGCTGCTAATTCCGATGTTGCCGCTATCAGCATTCCCCCACCAAGACCGGCTGGCAATGCAACTATCATCGCATTCTGTAGTGCCTTTCCCTTACGGCAGGGTTCTGAGCCAGGATCATCTGCGCAGGACATGATATTTTTCGCATGCTCCTGCGCCGCTTTTACCTGTCCGTCATCTGTTCCACCACCCAGCAGATTATTCTCAACCGTCGTCTGTCCGGCTTTCGCGGCGGTCGCTGTCGCTTCCGTGTTGTTACCCGCCAGTGCGCCTGCCAGGCCGGATGCCAGCGTAGAGAGCGCCGCAACCGTCTGTTTCTCGGTATCATTCAGCTGCGAGGGGTCTTTTTTGTACACCTCCTTCGCAATGAGTATCCCCATCGCTTCACCGACGACCGCGCCGGAAGCACCGATGAGCGCGTTCTGTCCCTGCACTTTCGCCAGCACGGCGTTAACCACCGCGTGGGCCATAATGCCCGCCGTCGTATTCTGGTCAGTGATGTTTTTACCGATCTCATTAGCGATATACGGTGCCGCCGCACCCGCTAACGCGGCATTCAGGTTCCCGCCTGCCAGCCCGCTGACAGCGGCGGTCGCGGCGGTAATCGCACGCTGCACATCGCTGCCGGTGCCGGTGTTTTCGGTCACTTTTTTGTAGACGTCCGTATCGCGCAAGGCCGCCAGTTTTGCCAGACGTTCTTTCTCCGGCAGCCCCTGCAGTGACGTGCCCGTTTTGGCTATCGCCGCTTTCAGGCCATCGAGATCGCTCTGTGTGCGCACAATATCGGCCACCTGATTGCCGATATCGCTGACCATCTGCACGGCCTGCAGGCGATTCTGTTCTTTCTCTTTGTTAAAGATCGGGCTGATGGCGTCGTTAGCCTGCGTTACATCCCTTTGCAGTCCGCCGGTATCCTGCGAGTTCGCCTTATCGCGAACGGTGATCGAGCCTTCAGAAACCGCCGCCTGGGTGGTGCCCTGCGCATGCCCCGATCCGCTCATACCCGACATGAGCGTACTGGCCGCACTGAGAGCAGCCTGCGCCCCGAAGCTACCGGAAGAGCTGAAGCCACCGCCGGAGTGCGACACCTTATAATCCGCTTTGTTGGTAAGGTTACTGTAGCCCAGCGTACCGGTATCAAGGCTGTTTTTATCCGCCGTGGCCGTGCTGCCAATAGCTCCACCGTTGAGCTGGGTATGGCTTCCGACTGTGACGTCAAAGCCACCTTTACCGGCGAAAATCCCGCTCTGCTCAGCCACGCTGTTGAAGGTGCTGTGCATTTTGTCCTGGCTAAAATTAACATAGCCAGAGCCTGTCATGGTGCCGAAGGTGAAACTGCCGCCAGCGCTCACGCTACCCTGTTTCGAGTCGTAGTGATTGCTGTCCTGCAGGCTGGTAATCGTCAGGTTGCGCCCGATATCCGCCGTCACCTGATTACCGTTAACCTGCGCGCCAGTCAGCGATGCATCCTGTCCGCTGTGCAGCGATACTTTGCCACCGCTATCCAGCGTGGTTTCGGTCCAGTCGGTGCCGTCACCCTTTTCCTTGCCCTTCGCCGCATTCACATTTGCAAAGACGCTCAGGCCCGCGCTTCCCTGACCAACCCCAACGCTGACGCCCACGCCGCCGCCACTGCTGCTGTTACTGCCGGTGGTTTTCTGCGTATTCGCAGCAGCATTCAGGAGAATATCCCGCGCCGCATTCAGGCTGGCGTCGCCGCCCGCTTTCATGCTGCTGCCCGCAACGACAATATCGCCGCTGTTAGCCCCGTGGTTTTTACCGGTGGCGTTAATCGACAGATCGTTTCCGGCATTCAGCGTCGAGCCGGTGACCTGGTCAGATACCTGATGCTGTTCAGATTTTGATTTTTGCGTGGTCAGAGAAACGCTGACGCGGATACCGGCATTAGGCTCACCGGTGGTGTCCGCCATCTCTTTGCCTTGTACTGCCTGATAACCGGAAAGCACCGATTTGGTCGCCTGCAGCGCGGCAAGACGAGAATCGCTTTGCTTTGTAGCATCCTTTGCCGCCATCACTGCATTATTGACGGCATCGACCACAGCCCCGGTAAGCGCCACGGTTAACCCGCTGCTCTTCTGTTCAAACCTCTGGTCAGTCGTACGTTTATCATGCCCCGGCTCGATAACCACGCTGTCGCCGGTGAGCGTGAGGTTTTTCCCCGCCACCAGATCGGCGCCGCTGACGCGCGCCTGTTCGCCCGCCGTGACGGTCACGTTGCCGCCGGTCGAGCCGACGGTGCTGACGCTCTGGCTCTGGGTGGTGCCTTTTTCTTTCAGCTCATGGCGCGTTTTACTGCTGCCGATGGTAAAGCCGATCCCGCCGGATCCCATCAGGCCGCTCTTTTTCTTCTCCTTGAGCTGCCAGTTCGAATCGGTGTTGGTCGCCGCCGCGATCTCCACGTTTTTACCGGCGCTCAGCGCAACGTTACCGTCGCCAGCCACCGCCGAGCCTTTGACGAGCAAGTCTTCGCCCGCCTTCAGCGTGACGTTATCACCGCTCAGCAGCGTGCCCGCTTCGCGCGTGGCGCTCTGTTCAGAGACCGTGTGCGTGGTGGTTTTCTTGAGGAAGCCTTTCTTGGTTTTGGTTTCCTCTTTGTAGTGGTAATCGCTCTCAGTGGCGGTCGCGAGATTAATATCGCGACCGGCCGTTACGCCGATGTCGCCCTTCGCCGTAGCCTGCGCCGCGTCGGCGTTCATATCGCGCCCGGCGACAATGACCGTGTTACCGCCGCTCGCCAGCTCCGTGCCCTGCTGACGCACAGACTCGTTAATAGTGGTTTTCTTCTTCGAGCGGTAGCTGTCGCCCGAGGTAGTGGCTTCCGCCTCCAGGTTGACATCGCGTCCGGCCTGAACGCCGATATTTTTCTCGGCTGCAAGAGCCGCTGCGTGGGCGTTGATATCCTGGCCCGCGCTCAGCGTCAGGTTGTCGCCCGCGGAGACGGTGGTGCGATCAAGCCCGGTACTGTGCGTTTCGCGCTTGCCGTTGCGGCTGTTTTTACTGGTTTGCAGCGCGTCGAGGCTGAGATCGCCGCCTGCCGCGAGCGCCGCGTTACCGCCCGCTTTGATATCGCCTGCCGCCACGCTCAGGTTGTCACCGGCTTTGATGCCGAGATTGCCGCCTGCGCTGAGGGTGCTGCCCTGGTAGGTAACCGAAGAGCGGCTGGTATTGGTGTTATTCCGCAAGCCCGACTGCCTGTAAGCGTCGTTTACCTGGTTGGCATTTACCGCGATGTCGCCCCAGGCGTTCATCAGCAGATCGCCGCCGGAGGTCAGGTTCGCGCCGGTAAGCGTGATGTTTTTACCGGCCTGTAAGGCCAGACTGTCCTGCGCGCTGATGGTGGCCGTGCTGCCGAACGTGGTATCTTTCAGCATGACGCTGCCGTATTTACCGCGCGCGTCGATGCTCGTCTGTTCGGCAAGCGTGATGTTGTTAATGCTGCCGTCGGTGCTCTCCAGCGCCACGGTTTTCCCGCTGATGGCTGAGCTGATGTTATTGATATCGCCAATGGCGCTCAGGCTCAGGCCGCCGCCTGCTTTCATCAAACCGTCGTTGAGGTTGCTGATGCTGTTCTGGCTGTCGAGTTTGAGATCCTGTCTGGCCAGCAGCGTGCTGCCGCTGTTGGTGATGTCGCCGCCTTTCAGGCTGACGTTATTCCCGGCGATGACGCTGCCGTTGTTAACCGTGACGTCCTTCGGCGAGAGATAGAGTTTGGGGATCATCACCGTCTCGCCATTCACCGTGGCGGACTCCCACCAGAGAATGCTTTTATCGAGCGAGGCGATTTGATCGCGTGTCAGCGCCACGCCAAACTGCAGGCCGAGCGATTTTTGCTGCGCGGCGGCGTTATCCATCAGGTACTGCATCTGCTGGAGATCGGAGCCGATGCCGTTGAGATAGCGGTTGCCGGTCTGGTTCAGCAGCGTATTGCTGACGTAGCGGGTGTCGAACGCGGCATCGCCGAGGAAGCGATAGTCATACTCCGGGTTGAGGTTGAGCCGCCCGAGCATATAGGACGAGCCGAGGAACTGTTTTTCATTGGTAAAGCTCGTGCGCGTCTCACGCGGTGCGGCGCCAGGCTGGACGCCCAGCAGTTTGTTGAGATCGCCGAACAGCGCCGGATCGAGCTCGCCCAGGCCATCCAGTTTCGGGTTAACGTTGATCAGGTACGGGCTTTTCGGGTTATCGGAGACCACGAAAAAGCCGTTGTTACCGGAAGGCAGCGGATACGCGCTGGTATCAACGGGTTTGCTTTGCGTGTTCGCGAGCGCGCCGCCGGTGATATTCGCCGCGCTGGTGGCCGTTACGCCTGCGCTGACGAGACCCGAGGTATTGCCAAGATTCGCTTTACCCGCTTTGGTGGCAGAGAGATTAGCGAGCGCGCTGCCGCCTGCGCTGTTCTCCAGCGCGCCGCCGCCGTTGATCTGTTGTAGCGCGCCCTGGAGCTGATCTTTCCACTCCGGCGAATTGACGGCGACCGCCGCGCCACCCGCGAGGCCCTGTTTTTGCACGCTACCGCCGATACTTTGATGGCTCAGAGTATTCAGGGACGGTGTGTTTATGGTGCTGCTGACTTTTCCTGCGTTCGCGGTGGTGCTGGTGTTACTGATATTGTCGGCAAAATTTGCGGTGACGTTACCACCGGCTTGTATAACGGCGCGGTAGAGTTCGCCGCTTTCAGTTTCGGTTGTCTTGCCAGTGAGCTTATAGGTTATGTCCTTATTAACTTGTGTGAAATTATCGCTTTGAACAGAAAGACCGCTTTCCGGAATGTTGTTTACAATGACATCCGTATTTCCTGCAAGAGCATGCTGATAAATAAGGTATTCAGTAGTTTTCCCTGATTGCCAGCTCTTATTATTAAGTTTACCACCTTCCAATTTTATATCTTTCGAAGCCACAATATCACTGGCAAGGTTTTCAAGAATATTGCTGGATATGTAAACATCTCTTCCCGACAGGATTCTTGATGCCCCTCCTTTACTTTCAACGGCAATAATTGATTCTTTTACGGAGAATTTTTTTGTCCTGTATTCGAAGAAAGGAACATAATTATAATTAGTAATTTTCTTTGTATAACAACCTCCGTTAGAACCTCCACATATCCCTATTTCTTTTTCTGTATCGAAGGTTATATAGCCATATGTATCAGCAGGCAGTGTTTTATAATTAAGTGATAAAATTGCATCCCCAACGCCACCAATAGAAGAGCCTGCATTCGTTGACTCTTTTACACTCAACCCATCCCTTTGATTCAATAAATGCCCGGTCTTAATCGTAATATCACCGTTCTGCGTCTCAATATTCCCGGAGGTATTGACCACTTCCGCATTCGCATTACCCGCCGCGTCTTTCTGCATCCACAGGCTGTTGCCCGCGAGAATATCGCCGCGCTGGTTAGTGATACTGTTGGCATAAAGGGCAAGATTACCGGCCGCATAGAGCAGCGCGGTATTGATGATGCTGCCCGGCGCGGTGAGCGTCAGGCTGCCGCGGGTGCCGGTAAAACCGTCCACGGTGATGTTGCCGCGACTCGCAATAGTCACATCGCCGCCGCCCTGTAACGTGCCTGCACCGTTCAGCCCCACGCTGCTACCGCTGAGCGTGCTCGCGCCGCTGCCGGTCGTGATCTGTCCGTTGTTGGTGAGCGCGCCGCCCGCGCTGACATTCACCGCCTGGCCCTGCATCACGCCGCGGTTATCGATAGCGCCATTGCTGGTAACGGTGAGCGTTTTCCCCGCCGCCAGCGCGTTTTTATTGGTAAACGCGTTGGTGAGCTTAAGGGTCAGATTGCCGAGCGCCACTAGCTGTCCCGCCGCGTCCAGCCCCGCGCTGCCAATCCACAGATCGCCGCCGGAGAAGAGTTTGCCCGCCGCCTGCTGGTTAACCTGATTTGCATTGACCGTCAGCTGGTTATTGCCGAGCAGCGTACCGTTGTTGTTAAGCGTCGAATAGTTGACCGTCAGCGCCCCGCCCTGCGTGGTGCCCTGGTTCGTGAAAGTATTGCCGGTCAGAGTGCCCTGATCCGCAAGCCAGGTGCCGCTGTTGGTCGCATTCGCGGCGTTCAGAATAAGGTTCGTCGCCTGCAGCCAGCCCGCGCCAGTGAACTGCGGCATGATGAGCGTCAGCTGGCCGCCGGAAAGCAGCTTACCGTCGTTGCGCGCAGACGTGGTGGCCTCTACCCGCGTAGTAGCGCCGCCCTGCATCAGCCCGTTGTTCACAAGCACCGGCGTGGTCACGCCGAGACCCTGGCGGCTGATAACCTGCCCGCCGAAGTTGTTGGTGAGCGAGCCGCGCGCGGTGAGCGTCACGCCGTTGTCGCCCTGCAACCGGCCGCTGTTGGTCAGGCCGCCGGTGGTGACATCCAGCGTCCCGCCCTGCACCGCGCCCTGGTTATTTACCGCGCCTGCGTTCAGCGTCAGCGCGCCGCCGGTCAACAGTTTGCCGTTACTGGTCTGGGTGAGATCGTTATTAACCGTCGCCGTCAGGCCGTTAACGCCCGTGATGGCGCCGTCGTTACGCAGGCTGCTGCCGGTGAGCGTCAGGTTTTTCGCTGCCCATTCGCCCTGGTTCGTCACGGCGAGCGCGTTCAGCGCTGCCGCGCCGAGCGCCGTGATTTTGCTGCCCGCCTGGCTGTTGAGGTTGCCGGAAAGCGTGATGTTCAGGCCGTCCGCGCTCTGGATAACACCGCTGTGGTCGAGGCGCTGCGCGTTCAGCAGAATGTTTTGCCCCTGCCAGCGCCCGGCGTTGGTCACCGCGCCGGAATCGATACGAAGCGTACCGCCGGTGAGCAGCGCGCCGCTTGCACCATTGATCAGCTCGCGCGGCGGCGCGGCCAGCAGCATGCGGGCCATGCGCGATTGTGGCCGGGCGGTAAGCGTCAGCCCCTGTACGCCGGTCACGGTGCCGTGGTTGTTGATCTGGTTCTGGTACGCCGTCAGAGTATCGCCCTGCAGCGCGCCGCTGTTGGTCAACCGCTGGCCGTCGAGCGTCAGCGCGCCCTGGCTCAGCAGTGAGCCGTTGTTGGCGAGTTCATTTGCCGTAACAGTCGCCGAGCCCTGGCTTAACAGCGAGCCGTTGTTGGTCAGCGTACCTTGCGTCTGTGCACCCAGATTGCCGAGGCTAATTAACGTGCCGCAGTGCGTCCAGTTATCGGCGTCTACATTGACCTGCTGGCCCTGCAGCGTCCCGCCGGTGTTAAGCGTTCCGGCATTGAGCGAAAGATTGCCACCGCTGAGCGTGCGCGGGCGTTCGCGCCCGTGGTGAAGGTATCACCGGTCGCGGTCAGCCCCTTCGTGCCCTGCCACAGGCCGTTGTTGGTAAGCCGTTTCGCCTGAAGCGTCAGGGTATCCGCCACGATGCGCCCGCTGCCGGTGAGGCTGTCGGCGTTAAGCGTCGCGTCGCCACGGCTCACCATCTGCCCGTCATTGTTGAGCGCGCCCTGAACGGTGCCCGTGAGCTCCTGAATGCCGTTCATCACGCCGCGGTTATCGAGGCTGTTACCGGTAAGCGTATCGCCCTGCAGTTGTCCGGAGTTGGTCAGCTGGTTGCCGTTGAGTGTCAGCGCGCCGCCAGAAAGCCAGGTGCCGCTGGCGTCGTTCGTAAGCGTCTGCGCCGTGGCACCGGCGCTGTGCGCGCCCTGAATAAGCCCGCCGTTGCGAAAGGTTCCTGCAACCAGCGTGACGTCATCCGCTGCCAGCGTGCCGCTGTTGGTCACTGTACCCGCGCTAAGCTGCACGCGGCCGTCGGCCACCAGCCGCCCGGTGTTATCCAGCGCGCCACTGAGCGTGGTATCAAGCGCTGCGGCGTTGATATCGCCGCCGTTGATGAGCGTGTTGCCCCGAAGCGTCAGCCTGTCGTTAACCGACAGCTGCCCCTGGTTCTCCAGACGATCGAGATCCAGCATCAGGCCGCCACCGGTGGCAAGCTGGCCGTGCGCGTCGTTATAAAGGTTACGCGCGGTGAGGCTCAGGCTGTCGTTGCCCGCAAGTGTGCCGCGGTTGATGATGTCCGGTGCCTGAACGGTCAGCGCGCGTGCCGCCAGCGTGCCGTTATTCGTCAGCTGCGCCGCGCTCACGTCCGCCTGGTTCTGGCTCAGCAGCGCGCCGTTATTCTCAAGCGTCTGGCTGAGGGTGGCCTTCAGGCTGTCGGTTGCCTGCAGCGTACCGCCGTTACGCAGGGTATCCCCGGTCACGCTGAGCGCGCGGCCCTGCATCTGGCCCTGGTTGGTCAAGGTGCCGTCAATCTGTGCGGTGACGCCGTTTTGCCCGAGCGCGTTGCCCTCGTTGCGCCACGTCTGTGCGGCGACCGTGAGCGTGTCGCCCTGTAACAGCCCGGCGTTGCTGAGCGTGTCCTGGTTCAGCGCAAGCGCGCCGCCCGCGAGCACCACCCCGCCCTGCTGGTTATCGAACTGTTTACCGTGCGCGAGTACATCGCCGGTCGCCTGCAACGTGCCGCTGTTGGTGACGGCGGCGCTGTTGAGATCGAGCGTGCCGGCCGCCAGGATGCCGGTGTTGGTGAACGCCGGCGTGGTGAGGCGCAGCGCGTCGGTCGCGACCAGTTTGCCGTGGTTATCAGCGTGTTTTGCCAGCGTCAGCAGCAGCGCCGTGGCGCTAAGCTCGCCGCCGTTGGTCAGCGTATCGCCCTGAAGCGCCAGCGTACCGCCGGTGCGCAACGCGCCCTGGTTGTCGGTGTCACCCGCTGTCACGTTCAGCGCGCGATTGTCCTGCACCAGCCCCTGGTTTTGCAGTCGATCTGCGGCGATCGTCACCTGCTCTGCCGCCAGCGTGCCGCCGGAGTTGAGCGTGCCGGTATTCAGCGTCAGCGTGTTATCCGTCAGCAGGCGGCCGGTATTGTTCAGCGACGCAATATCGCCGCTGAGATTCACCCCGTTGATCTCGCCGCTGTTTACCAGCGACTGGCCGCGCAATGAGAGGTCGCCGTCGGTGCTGATCAGTCCCTGATTGGTGAGCGTCGGTATAGCAAGATGCAGATCGCGGGCGCTGTACAGCGTACCGCCGGAGAGGTTATCGAAACTCTCGTAAGCCATATCCAGCGCGCGATGGCTCTGTAGCAGTCCGCCGTTCGTCAGCTGCGCGCCGCGCAGCGTCAGATCGCTATCGGTGGTGATTTGCCCCTGGTTGTTGAGCGTCGGAATGGCAAGGTTCAGGCTGGCCGGGCTGTAAAGCGTGCCGCCCGTGAGATTATCGAGGCGATCGGTTGAGAGAGTAAGCGCGCCACTGCCTTTCAGAAGGCCGCGGTTAGTGATTTGTTTACCGCGCAGCGTCAGCGCGTCGCCGGTCAGCGTGCCGCTGTTATTCAGGAATTCATCGCCCAGAAAGGTCGTCGCGGCCGACTCAGATTTACCGCCGTGGCTCAGACGTTGCGCCGTGACGTTCAGCGCGCCCTTTGCCGCATGCGTGCCGTCAAGCGTCGCGTCATGGGCGGTAATGGCGAGAGCGCGACCGCTTTGCAGCTGCGCGTCCTGCTGCGTGGTGACGGCGTCACCGGTCAGCGTCAGGTTACCTGTCGCGATCGTCTGGCCGTTAAGATCGGCTTTACCGTCCGCATCGAGACGAATATCGCCCTGGCTTGTAGTGAGCGCTCCCTTACTAGAGGTAACCTGCTGCGCCTGCACATCGAGGCGTTTTATGCCGGAAAGCGTGCCGTTCTGCTCAAGCGCGCCGGTGTCAACCGCAAGCGTACCGTCCGTAAGGATTTTCCCGTTTGCCCCGTTGCGCAGGCTGTCTGTAAGGTTAAAGGCGGCATCGCCGCGCGCGCTGACGGTGCCCTGTTGATCGAGCGTTTTGCCTTTCAGCGTCAGTGCCGACGCGCTCTGCAGCGTTCCGCTGTTGGTCACGGCGTCGCTGTCGACCGTCACGCCGTTGCCCTGCAGCGTGCCGCGGTTAGTCAGGCGGGTGGTTCGGGTATCAAGACGTCCCGTGGCGGCAATCTGGCCGCTGTTGGTGAGGCTGTCGCCCGCTATCTGCGCGTTGCCGCCCGCGCTGATTTGCGCCTGGCTTGCGAGCGCGCCGCCGGTGAGTGTGACGTCGCGTTTTGCGTCAAGACGGCTATTGTTATCCAGCGTGACGGTTTTGCCGTTCAGCGCCTGGCTCTGGCCGCTGGTGAGCGTACTGGCGCTGGCGGAGAGCGTGCCGTCTGCGGAAAGCGTCATGGCGCCGTCGCTTGCAAGCTCTGCGTGATCCAGCGCCACCTCGCCTCGGCTGTTGACCGCAAGCGTACCGCCGGTTTTATGCTCGCCCGTGAGCGTGACGTTGTCGCCTTTCGCTGTCAGGTTGCCGATCGCCAGGCTGTTTTTGACCTTCAGTTTGCCGCTGGCGTCGAGCGTGATATCGCCCTGGCGCGCATTGAGGTTGCCAAGGTTAACGCCCACTCCCTTATCGCCGGACACCAGCCGAATGCGGTTGGCGTACATGCCGCCGAGCGCGCCGGTATCGACCGCCACCACAGGGGCATTGCCTTCACCGGCCATCGCGGTGCGGCTGCCGTCTGCGTTAACGCGGTTCGCGCCCGCCGTCACGTTCAAATCGCGTGCGTGGATCGCCGCGTTCACTTCGGTGGCGCGGGAGATAATCGACAGCGCGTCGCTCTGGCTGGCGTCCAGCCCTTTGCCTTCCACAGTGATGGTGCCGCGGGTGACCTCCAGCGCGGAGAGATTGCCTGCGGCGTCGAGCACTGGCTTGCCGGTGGTCAGCGTGACGTTCGGCGTGTTGATAAAGCCGCAGCCGTTACAGGTGATGCCATACGGGTTCGCCACTATGACGTTCGCGGCTTTACCCGCCACTTCGGTATAGCCGTTGAGCTGCGAACGGCTGCCGCCCGTCACTTCGTTAAGTGATACCGCGCGCTTCCTGGCCCGCTTTCAGGTTCGGGTTGTTCTGGATAAGCCCACCGAGCTGAGTCTTGTTCAGCTGCCCGGTGGCGTTGTTCAGGATCACGCCCTGCTGGCCGACGTTATAGTCTTTGAACTGGTTATGGGAGATCCCCGCCGCATTGGGCCTGGCGATGTTCACCACCGGCACGCCGTTGCCTGCTTTATCCATCGACGTGGCGCCTGTGGGCGTCATGGCCGCCGCAAAAGCCGGGGCCAACGGCTGCCAGACCAGCAGAGAGATAATGAGGTAGCTCAGCAGACGAGCGGAAAAACGCACGGGCGGTTGACGGGTATCCATGACCTGAAGCCTCTTAAAGCGTGATTGCGATGCGGTAGTTAACGGTGAAATGGTCCGGCCCCAGCCAGTCCGGGTACTGTAATGGCGTGCCAACGGTGAGCTGACTGCCGAACCAGCGCCCTGCGCTGCCCAGCCCGACGGCGGCGCCCCAGAGCGTGCCGGAGGCATAGCGGTCGAGTTTATCTCTGGCGAGCCAGCCGCCATCCAGCGCCGCCGTGGCGCTGATCTGGCCGAGCACCGGCAGCGTGACGAGCGTGTAGTTGAGTTCATTACGCCAGTAGCCGCCGTTATCACCGGACAGATATTGTTCTTTAAAGCCGCGGACCGAGCTTTCGCCGCCGAGCGTCAGGCGTTCAGCGCCATAGAGACGATCCGGCGACCACTGGCCATAAGCGCTGGAAAGCCACCACAAATCCTGTAAAAGCGGCCGCTGCAAGCTGGCGCTGAGGCTCCATTTACGAAACTGCGCTTTTGGTTCGTCGCCGGTTTTGGTTTCATCGGTTTCGCTGTCGAACCAGGGCATGCCGCGGCTAAAGGCCGGGTTGAAGGTCGCCACGCCGCCGCCGGTTTTCTGGGTGTGGTTAACGCCAAGCGTCAGGCTGGAGAGCTTGCGGCTGCTGGTGGCAAGCAGGGCATTATTAAGCCAGTTGTGGCTTTCGCGGCGCGTCACCCCCGCGGTGAGCGCGCTTTTGATATCGCCGTTGCGGAACACCACGCGGGAAAGATTAAGGCGGTGCGTTTCACTGTCGCCGGTAGAGATCCATGCGAATCCCTGGTTATCAAGCGTCGAGCGGTAGTCGCTCCAGCTATAGTCGTAATCCAGCAGGCTGTAGCCCCACGGGATACTGACGCCCGCCTGCAGGCTACGCGCGTTGTACGCGGTGGCGAAATCGCTGCTGCGCCCGCCGCTGACAAACCACTGATCGGCAAGCCCGAACAGGTTGTTACCGGTGAGCGAACCATTGAGCTGGCCGGTGCCGGTACTCTTCTGGCCGCTGTTATCGAAACTCACCGTAGCGCGTAACGGAAACTCTGGCGTGGCGGTGAGATTAACCACCGACCAGCCGGGCGTGTTATCCGGCAGAATATCGATTTGTACCGGAGTGGCGCGCAGGCGGTTGATCTGCTCCATCCCCTGCTCAATATCGCGCAGGTTCAGGATCTTTTCTTCAAGCCCAGGAAACGCCATTTTCAGCATCAGCGGCGTTTTATTTTCGAGGCGGATCTGACGCAGCTTTCCTTCCAGCACGACAATCTGTAATTCGCCCTGCGAGAGATCCTGCTCGGTGAGAAACGCGCGGCTGGTGATATAACCGCGGCTGAGATACCAGTCCGATACGCTATTAACCAGCTGCGTGATGCGCGGCATATCGAGGCACTGATTGAGCCAGGGGTGCGATAATTTCGCCTGCTCACGCGCACTTAACAGCGTGGCGCCGGAATAAGTAATGGCACGAATGGTAAAACACGGGCCGGATGACGGCGCAGGTATCACAGGCGTTTCAGCGCGGGGCAGCGGCGTACTGCGTTGCAACTCTTCACGCTGCTGCTGGCCCTGTAATAAAAGTTCTTCCTGTTGCTGACGGATGGCATCGCGATCGGCAGGAGAAAGGGGGGCTGCAAAGGCAGAAGGAAATATCAGCGCCAGTAAGAATCCATAATAAACGCGAGCAGTCATCCGGGTGACCTGTAAAATTAATCAGTTAGCGCCATAACACGATGTTATTTCGCGAATGGTTTTAAGGTTTTTCCTATAGTAATAGTTAATTACATTTCTTCACAAAGATATATTCTTTGCAGGGTGTTCACTAATTTGGATAAAGGAAAAATAAGCGCAGGCCCGGCGCGAAACCAGATAATACTGGCAGAGGAAACCACAATGAGTTTCGTTTAAAAAAAGGAATGATGCTGAAATGGACTTTAAATGCGGTTTACAGAGGGGCGTCTTAGGTGAGCAAAGCGAGTACGCATGAGCGAGGTATAACACTAAGCATAAAAAGGCACTCTTTCGTACCGTGAACGCGAACATTACCCTCTTTGATATCACGAATAGGAAAGTATTCCCCTTTCGCCATACGTATATAACGTTAACCCACTGTTTTTATAGTGTTTCGACCAGCAATTTCATGCTGAAATCGCCAGATCGTTAAGGATGATTAAAAGATCCTGCGAAGGCATTAACAGGATATCCACTATGGGGAGCAGAGAAGAGATAAACATCCACTAAAGAGAGTAACATCCACTATGGAGAGCATAATCCACTGTAGCGAGTGGTATAGCACAAATGCCTCATCCCGTACTCACTACAGTGGATATTCAGATCTGGCCTTTACGGATTTTTTCCAGCAGCGCCAGTTCTTCTTTGGTCAGCATTACCATCTCGCCCTGCTCCTCCGGTACAGCGCTGTTTTCTACCGGCAACTCGTCACCGGCAGGCAGCGCGCCTGGCAGGCTTTGTGGGCGAAGTTTTGGCCTTCTGTAGTGGATATGAAAGTAGACTACCCGCCCGCGCTTGATCTCGGTGTAATCGAGATAGCCAATCTCCTTGAGCTGCTCCATCGCCTTACGCACGGTGGAGTTCTGCGTGATGGTGCGGGAGGTGAGATTCAGGCGCGCGCGTAGGCGTGCAAGCGAGACCGGCGCCGGGTTAGGCGGCAGGCTCTCAATAAACGTATACAGCGCCTGAGCGGATTCCTTACGCGAAAGCTCATTTATGGCCCGCAGCTGCAGCAGAACTTTTTTATCGAACTGGTACAGCTCAAAGATTTTCGGATCGGCCTGCAGCGTCACTTCATCCTTTTTGGCACTGTACTTGGCGGACTGCACCAGGTGCGTGACGTAATACTCCCCTTCTTTATTGCTGAAGGAGATGGTATTAGTGGCGATACGGGTCAGCGAGGCATCAAGACGTTTACGCAGCTTTGCCGACGAACGCGCCGAAGGAATACCGCACAACTTCACGAACTCCACAAACGGCAGCGTCACGCTGTCGCCAAGCACGTTGTATTTGGCGAAAGCATGGATGATCCCGACCCAGGTTTTGAAGTCGTTATCCATGTCCAGGCGGGCACCGGTGATTTTGATATTCTCGTAGCCTTCAGATTTAACGAGCGAGAGCTGTTTCAGCTCTTCTGTCACATCCATCGAGGACATCTGCCCTTTACGGCCACGGGCGGTGGATTTCAGCGTCGGGACAAACAGGCCAAGGCGCATGAGCGCGACCGGCTGTACCGTGTTGTTACGGTTCGGCATCAGCGTGACCACTTCGCCGGTTTTACGATCCAGTTCACTGAAGGCATCGTTGATATTGATGTTCTCTTCATCAGCCACGTGCGGGGTCTCCTGTCCTGAATACCGGTGCTTACTCACCATAGTGGTTATTATCTTCGCCAGTGAGAGTATCACTCACCATAGTGGATATGTCACATGCTTATCCGCGCTGTTTACTCTCCACAGTGGATGTTTACTCACTACAGTGGTTATTTACTCTCTGTAGTGGTTGTTTTAGTTGATGGCGTGACAGGATCCAGTCATTCACTCGCTATAGTGGATAGCCCGAACGCATACAGGAACCTGTCAGTCTGTTACAGTCACCCGCAGCCAGACATAAAAGACGTACTGACGCTGTGAATAAACATGTTGATGCGCAGAAGTAACTTGACAAGAAGAAGGTGAAACCCTTTTTAATACAGCCAGTTATAAAGAGAGGGCCGTTATGGAAAAGTCCTGCGTTTTACTCGCTACAGTGGATGCCAGGCACTCTCTTCAGCCGTTACTCTCCTCGCTACAGTGGTTATCCGGCTCGCTTCAGTGGATGTTCTGCTCGCTATAGTGGTTAGAAACTGCCGCAACCGTCTGATCGTATTAAGAAATTCAGAAAAGGGATCTTTAAGGATCATATAAGGGATCTTATCTGGATCGAAAACTTAGATCTGGCCTGTGGATAAAATCAGGTCATATGCATCCCACGCCCCATTTAACCTCCGCTCTTTTGCGCTTCCTCAAACGAACGGCTGACGCACGTTCGTTTTTGCGGTGAGCGCTGCTGATTCTGGCACTAACCTCTTATGACGTCAGCGATTTGAACACGCGCACACAAGTACAACATTTATGTTTACCACCTGGCTTTTATGCTGTATTTTCGTTTAAATTAATAAATCCTGCATACAGTGAGTGTTGTGATGGATAATGAGCAGCAGTTAACGAAAGTTGCCGAACGTTCAGAAAGAATGCTTCTCGGGCTGACCGAGCAGATCCAGCATCAGAAAGATGAGCTTCAGGAAAACACCTTCTATCAGGTCTACGCCAAAGCGGCACTGGCCAAACTTCCGCGACTGACCCGCGCCAGCGTTGATTATGCCGTCAGTGAAATGGAAGCGAACGGATACGTCTTTGATAAACGCGCGGCGGGCTCTTCCACCAAGTATGCGATGTCCGTTCAGAATATTATCGATCTCTACCATCACCGTGGCGTGCCTAAATACCGCGACCGCCATGATGAAGCGTTCACCATTTTTGTTGGTAATCTGAAAGGCGGCGTCTCCAAAACGGTTTCTACGGTTTCCCTTGCCCATGCGCTGCGTGTGCATCCTCACCTGCTGTTTGAAGATCTGCGCATTCTGGTGATTGATCTCGATCCGCAGTCTTCCGCCACCATGTTCCTTAATCACACCCGCGCCGTGGGAACGGTCGATACCACCAGCGCGCAGGCCATGCTGCAGAATGTGTCTCGCGAAGAGTTGCTGGAAGAATTCATTGTGCCGTCGATTGTGCCGGGCGTGGACGTAATGCCGGCTTCTATTGAAGACGCCTTTATCGCCTCGCGCTGGGAAGAGCTCTGTGCGGAGCATCTGCCGGGCACCAGTATTTATGGTGTCCTGCGCCAGAACATCATCGATAAGATTGCCAGAGACTACGATTTTATTTTTGTCGACAGCGGCCCGCATCTGGATGCATTCCTGATGAACGCGATTGCGGCCTCGGACGTTCTTTTCACGCCAGTGCCGCCAGCGCAGGTGGATTTCCACTCGACGCTCAAATACCTGACGCGTCTGCCGGAGCTCATCGCGCTGATCGAAGAGTCCGGCTGCCGTGTCAGACTGCAGAAAAACATCGGCTTTATGTCGAAGCTGCTCAACAAGGCAGATCACAAGCTCTGTCACAGCCTCGCCAAAGAGATTTTCGGCGGCGATATGCTGGATGTCGCTCTGCCCCGCCTGGACGGCTTTGAGCGCTGCGGAGAGTCATTTGATACGGTGATTTCCGCAAACCCCGCCACTTACATCGGCAGCAGCGAGGCGCTGAAAAATGCGCGTGCCGCCGCTGAAGATTTCGCCAAAGCGGTTTTTGACCGCATTGAATTTATTCGTATGAGCTGAGAATACTATGAGCACAAAAAGAGTCACGATTGGCCGTACACTCACCCATTCCCCGTTTAAAGAGAGCACGGACGCTGAAACTTTCACGTCAGTATTTGTACTCAGTTCCGGGCGTAAAGCCACCTTCCGGCTGGAAAGCGTCGCGCCTGCGGATGTGGCGGAAAAAACCTTCGTTCGTCAGGAAACCAACGGGCGCGAGCAGTCAGCGCTGACGCCGGAATCGCTGCGCGATATCACCCGCACCCTAAAATTCCAGCAGTTCTTCCCGGCGATTGGCGTGAAAGCGGGTGACCGTATTGAAATTCTGGACGGCTCCCGCCGTCGTGCTGCGGCACTCATCTGTCATACTGGTCTGACTGTACTGGTGACGGAAGCGGCGCTGACGTCAGAAGAGGCGCGCAAGCTCGCCAAAGATATCCAGACGGCAAAAGAGCACAACATCCGTGAAATCGGATTGCGGCTGATGGCGCTGAAAAACGCAGGTCTCAGTCAGAAAGAGATAGCCGAGCAGGAAGGGCTGTCGCAGGCAAAAGTCACCCGTGCGTTGCAGGCGGCGTCGGTCTCTGCTGAACTGCTGGCCTTCTTCCCGGTGCAGTCCGAGCTGACATTCAGCGACTATAAAACGCTGAGCGCTGTCGAAGAAACGCTGCTGAAAAATGACATCGCACTGAAAACACTGACCGATTCCATTGCCAGTGAAGTGGATATCGTGCTGTCAGACACCGATCTGGCGGAAGATGAAGTGAAGAACCGCATCATGCGCATTATCGCGCGTGAAGGGGAGCTGCTCACGTCACCGGGCCCGAAAGACAAAGCGGTTATTTCCCCGCTCTGGCGTTTCTCTGATAAAGACCGTTTCGCCCGTAAGCGCACTAAAGGACGACTCTTCAGCTACGAATTCAACCGCCTGTCGCGTGACGTACAGGATGAACTCGACCAGGCCATTGAAAGCGTTCTGAAGAAGCATCTCTCCTGAGCGGGATGTGCACTCGCCATGGTGATTTCACCGTTAACTCCCTGAAATACCGTTTTTTCCTGAACGGATTTCACGGTGAAATCGCCACTATTCGCCTCGCCTTTCTTTATTCCACAGCATCGCCTATGACTTGTTCGCCTGCTCTCTACAGTGGATGTTTTACCGTCTGCTGCTGGCGCGCGTACTGAAATTTCACGCATTTCGCCACGCTGATTATGAGATTAAGCGTTTGATTTTAAATGTTATTTATGAGTTATTTCACGGTGAAATCGCCATGCTTATGACGCCTTTCCTGCCAGAAATTTCAGCGGACGGCGAAGGCAGAAAAGCCCAAATGACGGGAAAAGAAGATGGTTTCAGGTAGTTCGGGAAGAGTTATCAGCCAAAAGCTAAGGCACACAACACGGAAAGAACGGAAATCAATAACCACTACGGTGAGCCCTGCCGGCGAGCGCGTTTTTGCGAGACATCTTCAGAAAGCAGCAATAAAAAAGGCCGCGCTCAGGCGGCCTGTGTGATGTGGCGGTAATCAGAACAGAACGGAGTAATTCAGGCCAAACGTACGACCGCGGCCTTTGTAGGTATAGAGATCCGGTGAGCCATAAGTCGGACTGTACAATCCTGGCGCGCGCTGACCCCAGACGGTGGTGTAATCCTTATCCAGCAGGTTTTCGACACTGAATGCGATTTTACCGACCGGGAGCGCATAGCTGCCGATAAAGTCCATCGTGTTATAGCCGTCGATTTTCTTACCGGCATCATCAGACACATCGAACGTCTGGGTGCTCTGCAGGCGCAGGGTCCAGTTATCCGGCGCCCAGTTAACCCACGCACTGACTTTAGACGGGCTGGCGCTGTCGACCGTCAGCTTTTTCCAGTCGCCGTCCACGCGGGTTTCCGATTTGATGGCGTTAAAGTTCGCGCCGGTGCTCCAGTCGCTGTCACTGAAGAAGTAATCGACCTGCCCTTCAAGCCCGTAGATACGACGCTTGTCGTCATCCAGGGTGATGGTCATATCGGTCTTGTTAATGTTAATGGTTTTGTCAGAAACCGAGTAGTACGCCGCGAGCTGGGTACGCAGGTTGTCGCCGGTGTAACGCCAGCCGAGCTCATAGCTGTCGACTTTAATACCATCGAGACGCGAGTCATTCACGTTAACGCTTTTGAGCAGACGGTAGTGACCATTCTCAAGACGATAGGTGCCGGAGCCGTAATATTTGGCGAGATCCGGCAGTTCGAACCCCTGCGAGAAGTTAAACCACAGCTGCTGACGTTCACTCAGGTGGCCGAGAATACCGGCGTTAAACAGCAGATTGTTGTAATCCGTTTTGCCGCCCGGCACGGCATCCGCAGACGTCGCTTTACCGGTGGCGATGCCCTGCTGCTGGGTATAACCAACAAAATCATCGACCTTATTCTCGGTGTACTGATAGCGCACACCGCCGCTTAACGTGATGGCATTGATGTCATAACTCGCCTGCAGGAACGGAGCCAGGTTCGTAATGCTGTAATCCGGGTAGCGCCCGACGTTATACGCGTTATCAAGCTTCATGCCGCCGCTGGCGGCCGCTTTATTCAGATCGAAAAACTGCTGGTTGGCATTAAAGGTTTCATGCTCGGCATCCACACCATAGGTCAGAGAAAGAGCATCCAGTGGCTTGCTGTTGACTGTCAGTTTGCCGCCCCAGAAATCCGTTTTCTGCTGTGAGGCACCAATGCTGGTCACGCGGGTTTTATCGCCATTCAGCGTCGGGAACGGGTAATAGGTCAGACTCTCATCGCGGTAGTAAATCTGCGCGACCAGATCCTGGCCCCAGGCATCAGAGTTGGAATACTGAAGATTAATCAGGTGGCGTTCAGTGCCGGGCAGACGGTCTGAATCCAGATTGCCTTTGTTGTAGGCGGTGCCGTTGCCGGTGACCGCTGAGAAATTCTCGCCGAGGAACAGACCGTGTTTACCGTCGGACTGGCTTTTATAGTATTGCGTGGTGAGCTGCAGCTGCTGGTGATCATCAATATTGAGCGTGCCGGTGCCCATCACGTCCAGACGGTCAGAATACTGCAGGCCGGTCTGGGTGTTATCGATAATGGATTCATCACCGTTACCGTCGTACCAGCCGCCGTAGCGCTGATAGGCGACGGACAGACGCCCGGAAGCATTGTCATTGCCGCCGCTCACCGCTGCCGCCATATTTTCGTCATGATCGTTATGACTGTTAAAGCCGGTTTTCATCCCGGTCTGGAACTCAACCTGCGTCTCCGGCTGGCCTTTTTTGGTCACGATATTGATAAGACCGCCGGTGCTGCCACCGCCGTACAGCGAGGTCGCACCGGAGATAACTTCGATGCGCTCAATGTTGAACGGATCGATGGAATCCAGCTGGCGGCTGTCGCTGCGTGAGGAGTTCAGACGCACGCCGTCGACCATCACCATCATGGAGCGGCCACGCATGTTCATGCCGTAATTGGTGCGCCCCTGACTGCTGACATCCATGCCGGGGATCAGCTGTGCCAGCACTTCTTTTAACTCTTTACCGCCCTGAACCTGCTGTTCAATGTCAGCCTGTTCGATAACCCACGTGGTCTGTGCCATATCCGCCGCGCTGTGTCCGGTACGGCTGGCGGCAACCACCAACGTCTCTTCTTTCTGCGGTGCCCCCCAGGCGGAGGCAGAAATCATGGCAAGTAAACAAGGATTCAATACCCAAAGATGATGACGCTTCATTGTTATGGTGTTCCTGAGTCTGTTAGTAGTCAGTGCTGTTTACAGGTTGAGAAACCTGGCGGGTGACCGTTTCCGGCCGGGAAAGCCACTGGATCACGCCAGGGGTGGTGCTCAGTTCAAACGGCGTGTCAGGATGCGCGACATTGAGAATGCGCGCGGCCCGCCAGGCCATCAGGCTGAGCTGAGGTTCCGCAATGCCGAGGCTGTGCATCCCGGCATTGACGGCAAAAAGATGGTTTGCGCCGGGGCCGTTCCACGCCAGCGTGAAATCGGTATTAACCCGGAAGCCTTCGCGTTCGTCCAGCTCCAGCCGATGCGCCAGCGGGGCGAGGAACGCCGGACGGGCAGGGCGATAGCCGGTCGCGAAAATCACCACATCGGTATCCAGCGTTTCCTGGCCGCCATCCAGATGATGTCGCAGCGACAGACGCTGGCCCTGCGCCTGTGGCGTCACGCGGGTGACCGAGCGCGACGGCAGCAGCTGCGCCCAGGGTTTTTCACGCAGCACTTCAAAGCGGTGGTACATGGCGCGATAGATAGCGAGCAGCGATTCGCAGGTCACGCCGTCAGACGTCATCTTCTGTTCGGCGAGCAGATCGCAGCGCGTTTTCTCATCGAGCGTGGCAAAGCTTTCAAGGTATTCCGGCGTGAAATATTCGTTCGCGAACGCGGCTTCATCGAGCGCGTTGTAATTGTTGCGGCGCGACACCCAGTTCAGTGCCGCGGGCTGGCCCCACTCGCCGCGGAAAATATTCAGGAACAGGTCGGCACCGCTCTGGCCGCCGCCAACGACCGTCACTCGCTTACCGGCAAGCGACGGCGTGCGCAGCATCATTTCGCTGGCGTGGAAGCAATGGTCGTTCTGCGCCGGCACGCAGTCGGGCAGATTAACCTGTTTACCGATGCCCATGCAGACGTGGCGTGCGAAGAAACGATCGCGCTGGGTCACCACTTCAAACAGCCCGCTGGCCTCGTTAAAACTCACCTGCTGCACCTGCTGACTGAACGACAGATTGCTCAGGTTATCTGCCGCCCAGCAGAGGTAATCGGCGAACTCTTCACGGGACACCGTGCGCTGCTCGGTGGTCAGGAAACGGTAAAACTTTTTGCGCTGCACCAGGTAGTTCAGAAAACTGTAACGGTTGGTTGGCTCCACCGCGCTGACCAGATCTTTGAGGAAACTGGTCTGCATATGGCAGTCCGGCACCATCATGCCCGGATGCCAGGAGAAGTGCGGTTTGCGTTCAAGGAACAGCGAGCTGAAGCCGTCAAGCCCTTCGGCGAGCGCGGCGATGCTGAGATTGAACGGGCCGATGCCAATGCCGATGAAATCGTACGTTTTCATGATGCGGTCTCCCTGGTGACCAGATACAGCGGGTTATCAAGATCGGTAAGGTAATTGGGCAACATGCGGCTGCCGCCGTCATGCTCGGAGAAAGTGAGTTTGACCGGGTTGAGCACCACGCGAATGATCTGCGGTTTAAAGAGATCAAAGCGCGCGAAGCGCGCCGCCATCTCCGGGTGCGCGGCCATATAGTCATGCAGTACGTCCGCGAGCAGGCGATAGAACCGGGTTTCGCTGACGCCGCCCTGTTCAGTCAGGCGCGAGACGAAACGCAGCACCGTAACAAAATGCCCGGTCTGTAAATCGTGAATAATGTAATCAGCAGAAAGGCGCGCCGTGACGGCTTTGACCGGCTCCGGCAGGCTCTCCATTTCCGGGAACGTTTCATCCACAAGACGCATATCGCCCTGGAAATCCTTCAGCAGAATGCGCTGCGGCACATGGTCTTTCATCACCAGCGTCACGTTCTGACCGTGGGCGATCAGCGCCACGCCGTACCGGCACAGCAGGTGATAAAACGGAATAACAACCACGCGGAAGAGCTGTGCAAGCCACGCTTCGGCGTTCAGGCCCGAACGGGCGATCCACGCGTCAATCAGCGGGCGTCCCGCGTTGTCGGTTTCCATCAGCGCGGCCATCAGCACGGCCTGTTCGCCGGGGCGCAGCCAGCAGGAGGGGTTTTCCCGCCAGATCACGCCAAACATCTCCTGATAGCGATAGGGCGCGGTTTTCAGCGCGGCGTAACCGGTGTGCGTCACGTAACCGGCCGCAGGCTCGCCGAGGATCTGCGCGCCCAGCGCCAGCAGCGTTTTATCGCTGGCGAACTGCTGTTGCAGCCAGCGCGAGGCGAGCGGCCCGGCGGCGATGTATTTGCCCGGAATGCCGCGGTAGCAGGAGGTGTTGTAAATCGTGAGCGGCAGTTTGATATCGAACGATGAGCGGCGGCTGACGTTGGTCAGCGTGCGCAGCGACTGCTGTGCGATGTATTCATCGCCAAACACGCCGAGATCGATAATTTCACCGCGCGCCAGCTGCGGCAGAAAATGCAGGGCGATTTTCTGCTGCCACTGCCACGGATGCAGCGGCACCGGCAGCCAGTGGTCATCCAGATGCAGCGCCTGCCAGTAGCGGGTAAAACGCTGGCGTTCGCTGCCGTCCATCGCGCTTGCCAGCAGATTATTGATGTCGCAGTCGGCGTCGCTGCTCCAGACCATCAGGTCACGGCGTACCGCCACCCAGTGCAGGCGAAAACGGCCACGGTATTCCGGCGCGTAAGCCTTCAGCGCATCCAGCCCCCAGCCGCGACGTCCTTTGTTGAAGATAAATTTCGGATGGCCTGACATCAGGCACTGCAGTTCATCCGGATCCATATCAATAAGCGCGTCGGCGTTAAGTTCCTTACGCGCCTCCAGCAACTGCATATCGCCCCTGAGCGTGGCGTAGAGATCTTCGAGATGCTCCGCCGTCTGCGCGTCGCTCATTTTCAGCACCACGGCCAGCTGGCGCAGGGCGCTTTCAGCCTCAATGGCGCTGCCGCTCTCGTTTGTGAGCGTCGCCGGGTTGATATGCAGCCAGCCCCAGATGCCGCGCTTCGCGTCAAATGTCCAGGTCTCATCGCCAAGCGCAATCGTCCAGCGGTTGGCCGCCGTTTCCTGCGCCGTCAGCGTGCGTTCATATTCCAGCTCGGCGAGCATTTTCGCCACCATCTCGCGGTTCACGCGCTCCCACAGCGAGGCCGTCATAGTCCCACCTCACTGAAGAAACGGCTGCGCTGGCTCATCACCAGCCGCGAGCGCTTGTGTGGAAAATCGAACTCTTTCACGGTTTCAAAACCGGCGACAGGCAGATGGCGGAACAGGCGCTGGTTATCGAAGCGCGGTTCCGCCACCAGACGTTGTGTGCGCGGCTCGTCCAGCCACAGATAGTGGCTCAGCCCGCGCAGCCAGCTGTGGATGTACTGCGCGCCGCGCCACTGCTCTTCGCCCACCAGCATATGCAGCCCGCGATCGAACGGCTGCCAGCGGTAGTGGCGGCCGATACGGTCTTCCGCAGCCCAGTAAATTTCAAAATAGCCGAAAGGTTCGTCGTCGAAGCAGCCGATCAGCGGGTAGCAGTACGTCGCGTCGAGCTGCTTACGCAGGTAATTCTCCTGCTCCGCCTGCGGCCCGGCCATCTCCCAGAAGGCGTTCACGCGCGGCGCGTTCATCCAGCGGGTAAAACGCTCCGCATCTTGCGACACATCCGCCACGCGGAAACTGAGCATGCGTTTGATTTGCGCATCGTAGCGGCGATAGACCTCGCCTTCTGGCCGCGGCGGACGCGCCGGGAACGCGAGCTGGCGCGTCTCGTCAAACTGTATTCCCGCACGTGCGGCGATGCGTTCGCCGCGCAGCCACAGCGGCAGCTGCCAGAACGTGTCGCGCGCCAGATAATCGCACTGTACGGCGTCAAACAGCGCCTGCGCCTGCGGTTCATCGCGCCACTGCGCCCACGGCAGCGTAATGCCCGTGAGGGCAGGCGCCGCGACAAACAACTGATCGAGAGTGGCCGCCAGCCACCCGTCTGGCACGTCGCCCGGATGATGCAGTACGGCGCTGCCGTCAAGCCCGAGGGCCAGCGGCAGCGCCAGATTGAGCGTCGCGCAGCGAAAACCGTAACCGTCATGAACAATGTGCGCTTCAGGCATCATGCGTGCTCCCTGCAAACGGATTGTCGAAGTTAAAGTAGATGACCGCCGGGTCGGCGATGGTGTTTTCGTTGTGATCGTGCAGATAGCAGAAGAAGTTGCCCTTGCAGTTCCAGTGGCGGCTCTCCAGCACATAATCGAGGCAGCGGGTATCGCGCGCGGTGGCGCGCAGTTGCGCGAGCGCGTCACGCACCAGCGCCATCAGCTTTTCTTCGCTCTCAAACCCGGCGGCACCCAGCGCGGCGGTTACCGCCAGCGTGGAGTTCACCAGCAGGTAATACGGGAAGTAGCGCAGCAGCTGGGCTTCGCTGAAGCGGTTTTCCGCTTCCGGCTCGCCGGCCTCCGCAAGCCACAGCAGCGCGCCATCGGTAAAGCCGCTGCCCTGACAGTCGCGATAAATCAGGCCGACCGGCAGATCCTGCTGCATCTCCACCAGAATATTTTGCTGATGCGCCAGCAGTACCAGGCCGTAATCGGCTTCGGCGCTGAAAAGCGGCAGCAGAATGCGTTCGCAGTACGCCTGCACCCAGCAGCGCGCCGCCTGTGCGAGCGGCAGGCTGAGGCGTTCACTGAGGCGGCGCACGGCGCAGGCCAGCAGGCTGTCGCCGCCGTCCGGCGCGGCCTGAGTCAGGCTCACCAGCACGTTGGTCTGGGTGTCTGGCGTGTCGAACAGCAGATTGACGCGCAGCGCCATCAGGCTCTCTTCCTGAATAGTCCCCTGCGTGTCGCAAAGGCCCATCCAGCCATCTTCCTGCATGACGCGCATGGTCGGATAACGCGCCTGCAACGCCTGCCAGCGGGGAGTCTGCGCCATCCGCGCCAGACGCATGCCGCGTTTCACTTCTTTTACCGACAGCGTGCGCACCGAGTTAGTAAGACGCACGCTGAGCGAGAATTTGATCATGTCGTTATTGGTTTCGCTGTAGAGCGAACGCGAAGAACTGGTCGGCAGCCACGGCGCGCCTGCTTCGCCCAGATCGGTAAGCTCGCCCTTCTCCACCAGCGCCTGACACCACGGCTGCGCGAGCAGATACGCGGCCTGCCACGGGTGCATCGGCACCAGCCAGCGTGTATCGGTAAAGTGCTCAAGCAGCGCAGGCGCGCTCTGGGCCGCGAAACGCAGCAGACGCGTACGCAGATCTAACGCCAGACTCTCGCCTGCCACATACGCCTTATTCACCGCAAACCAGCGCAGCGGAAAGCGCGGCGCGAAATCCGGCAGATAGCGGCGGGCTTCGGTCTCATTAAACGGCTCGTGCGATTTCGGTGCCGGGTGAAACGCATGCCCGACCAGCAGCGCCTGTTCTGCCTCTGCAAAGTTGAGCGGCTGCGCGCGAAGCGTGGCCCAGTCGTGACGCAGTTCAATCGCCTGCCAGGTATGGCGGTGGCTCTCCTGAACGCGGCGCGCAAAACGGGCCAGTACGTCATCGGTCAGTTCGCCTTTTACGGCGGGCTTCGCCAGAATGAGGTCGACAAGCTTTGTGAAATTAATGGGTTCGCAGCTATCGTTATCGCTTGCCACCAGCATTGCCGGAAACAGATACTGATGATGTTGCGTCGGAGAGAAGTAGCGCAGCGCAATACGGATTGCCTGCGTCTCAGAGAGTGGTAAATGGATCTGCGCCGGCTCCTGCGGTAATGCGCCGGGGATCAGTTGCCAGTCCCGGGTTTCACGCAGCAGCGCGTTAAGAAAACACTGAGCCGCGACATCTGTCGCGGCAGGGCGGGGCAGGGAAACCATAACAAACACATCCTTTGTTGATAATGATTATCGTTATGATAGGGATTCTATTTACAGTGGCAACTATTTTTGCAATATTTGTTTTCATTAATTTCATAATTCCCTCATCTTTATTGACAATATATTTACCTGCTTATGGATGCTTCTTCTCACGCTGTACACGCCCGCCGCACAGGACAATCGCTCTGGCCGCTGGCGCTGTGCGCGGGTCTGCTCGGGATCGGGCAGAATGGTTTGCTGGTGGTATTACCCCAACTGGTGCAGATGACGGGACTGTCGCTCTCCGTCTGGGCCGGCCTGCTAATGTTCGGCTCGATGCTGTTTCTGCCCGGATCGCCCTGGTGGGGACGCCAGACGGAAGTGCGTGGCTGTAAATTTGTGGTCGTGGCGGCGCTCGGCGGCTATCTGCTGAGTTTCGCCGTGATGGCGCTGGTGGTCTGGGGGATGGCGCGCGGCGTGGTCGGCGCTGCCTCAGGGCTTGCCGGGCTGATTGTCTCCCGCGCGCTTTACGGCCTGACGGTCTCCGGCATGGTGCCCGCCGCCCAGACGTGGGCCATGCAGCGGGCGGGTAGGGAGCACCGGCTCGCGGCGCTTGCGTCCATCAGTTCCGGCCTGAGCTGCGGGCGTCTTATCGGCCCGCCGCTGGCCGCCGCCGCGTTAAGCGTTCACCCGCAGATGCCGCTCTGGCTGATGGCGCTCGCGCCTTTTATCGCGCTGCTGCTGGTGGCGCGCCAGCATAACGATCCGCCGCTCGCGCCCGTGGCGCACCAGTCGGCGCGCCTGCGTGCGGATATGCTGCCTTTCCTTTTGCTCGCGTTACTGCTGGCCGCTGCGATCAGCCTGATGCAGCTCGGCCTGTCGCCGCATCTGAGGCCGCTGTTTCATGGCGATCTCCGTGCCGTCAGCCATCACGTGGCGCTGCTGTTAAGCCTGGCGGCGGCGAGCACGCTACTGGCGCAGTTCCTGGTGGTGCGTCCACAGCGCCTTCAGCCGCGCGCGCTGTTGCTGGCGGCGGCGGTCCTGATGGCCGCCGGTCTGCTGTTGATGATCCTGCCGGGGCTTATTACTTTTTACGCCGGTATCGCCGTGACCTCTTTCGGCGCGGCGATGGCGACGCCTGGCTATCAGGTGTTGCTGAATGACCGTCTCACCACCGGCAAAGGCGCGGGCGTTATCGCCACCAGCCACACGCTCGGCTACGGCGCAAGCGCCCTGCTGGTGCCGGTAATTTCTCTCTGGCTTGGCGAGCATATGCTGATTGCCGCCGCTTTTATCACTGCCGCGCTGTTTTTACTGTTAAGCATCGGCGTCTGGCGTCACGCCGCGCCGCAGGAGCCCACCGTATGACCGCCAGTTACCGCATTTTTAACGTGACGCTGCGCCGTCGCATTTCTGTCACCCCTTCGCTGCTGCGCTGCGTGTTTACCGGCCCGGATGTGGCGCACATGAAACATGAAGCGCCCGATCAGCGCATCAAGCTGATGTTCGCCAGACCCGACGGCAACACCGCCCGGCTGCCGGTGAGCGACAGCTGGTATCAGGATTATCTGGCGCTGCCGCGCGAGCGGCGGCCTTTTATGCGCACCTACACGTTGCGCGCGCTGCGCAGAGAGGCGTGCGAGCTGGACGTCGAGTTCGTCCTGCACGGCGACAGCGGCGGCTATGAATGGAGCGCTGACGAGGCGCTTCGTCAGGCGCTGCTGGTGGCTGATGAAACCGCGCTGCCCGCCGCACTCGGCATCCTTGAACAGCTCGCGCGCCAGCCTGCGCCGCCGCGCGTCCAGGCGTTTCTGGAAGTGCCCCTGGCGCAGGATATCCAGCCGCTGCGTTATCCCTTTGCCGATATTCACTGGCTGGCGCGTGATGAAAACGTTCTGCACGGCGAACGGCTGCTGGAAGCGGTGAAAGACGCCGCGACGCTGCCCGTAAGCGAGCAGGTGTCGACGCAGATGACTGAAGATGACGATGAAGAGACGCTCATCTGGCAGCGCGCTGGCGGGGCAGGGGCGTTTCGCGCCTGGGTGGCCGCGGAATCCGGCGCGGTGAAACGGCTGCGTCACTACCTGACGCGTGAGCGCCAGCTCGATCCCGCCCGTGCCTGTTTTATGGCGTACTGGTCGCGTGGTAAAAGCCACGTATAATGCCGTTTTACAGCGTTCAGGCTGTATTCTGCGTTTAACACCCTTTACGCTGTAATTGCATGCTACAGCCTGAAGGGTGTAAAATAGAGAATACAGCTTATCGTATGTATCTGAAGGTGCGACCAGCAAGATGAACACCCGGTATCCACTGAAAACGCTCAGCCAGCTGCGCCCGCTGCTGGTGGGCTTTCGTAAAAAACAGGGGCTGACCCAGAAAGAGGTTTCGGCGCGGCTTGGCGTCACGCAGCAAACCTATGCGCGGCTGGAGGCGAACCCCGAAACGGCCAGCATCGAGCGCCTGTTCCGCGTCTTTAACGTGCTGGGCATTGAGATGACGCTGTGCGAAACGCAGGCGGCGGAGACTGACGCGCCCGCGCGTGACGATTCGCCTGCCCACCGCGAGGTGTGGTAATCATGCGCCGCACGTCGCGTTTAGCGCTCTGGATGAACGGCCTGCCGGTCGGTTACTGGGATAAACACAACGGCGAAGACCGGCTGACCTATCTGCCGGAGTGGATTGCCGATCCGCAGGGCAGGCCGCTGTCGCTGTCGCTGCCGTTCACGCCCGGTAATCAGTCATACCGTGGCGCGCAGGTGCGCGATTACTTCGACAACCTGCTGCCGGACAGCGAAAACATCCGGCGGCGACTGGCGATGCGCTACCGGGCGCAGAGCCTGGAGCCGTTCGATCTGCTGGCGGAGCTGGGACGTGACTGCGTCGGCGCCATTCAGCTGCTGCCTGCCGGTGAAGCGCCGGAAGGGCTCTTTACCATTCGCGCCCGGCCACTCACCACAGTGGATATTGCCGCGATGCTGCGCCACACCGCAGAGGCCTTTCCCGGCCAGCATGGCGGGGAAGAGGAGCTGCGGCTCTCCATTGCGGGCGCGCAGGAGAAAACCGCGCTGCTATGGCACGAAGGCCAGTGGTGCCTGCCGGAGGGCAATACGCCCACCACGCATATTTTCAAACTGCCGCTGGGGCTGGTGGGCAATATGCAGGCGGACATGCGCACCTCGATTGAAAACGAATGGCTCTGCGCGCAGCTGCTGGAAGCCTGGGATATTCCGGTCGCGCGCACGCAGATGGCGCAGTTCGATGAGCAAAAAGTGCTGATTGTCGAACGCTTCGACCGGCGTCTTTCGGCCGATGGGCAGTGGTGGCTGCGTCTGCCGCAGGAAGATATGTGCCAGGCGCTCGGCGTCTCGCCGCTGCGTAAATATCAGGCCGACGGCGGGCCGGGCATCGGTGATATCATGACGGTTCTGAGCCGTTCAGAAAACGCGCAGGCGGATCGCGCGAATTTCTTCCGCGCGCAGATTATTTTCTGGATCCTCGCCGCGACCGACGGCCACGCCAAGAATTTCAGCATTGCGCATCTGCCCGGCAACCGCTACCACCTGACGCCGCTTTACGACGTCCTTTCCGCCTGGCCGGTCATCGGACCGGGTAATAACCAGATAGCCTGGCAGAAGTGCAAGCTGGCGATGGCGGTGCGCAGCGGCAGTAACTATTACCATCTGAGCCAGATCCGCCGCCGTCACTGGCTGCGCCAGGGCGAGCTTGCCGGGCTGTCGGCGGCGCAGGTCAACGACATGATTGATGCGCTGACAGCCAGCGCGCCTGCGGTGATCGCGCGCGTGGCCGACGCGCTCCCGGTGGATTTCCCTGCCTCTCTGGCCGACGTTATTTTTAACGGCATGCGCCAGCAGTGCGCGCGCCTCGCGGCCGCATAATCTCTCATCCTGCGCCGTTTCGAACGCGGTGCGGATACCTCTTCTTCTGACGCGCCCCGCCGCGCGTCCCGGCACTTCTCCGGTAATGGTCTATGATTGTTCACGTATGCCGCCAGGGTCGGGACAATCCGTTATCCGTTGTACCTCCCAGGCAGAAAACCGCTTTCACACAGGCGGCCTGCGCGCTACCGGCCCGCTGCGGCACCCGGATCATGCTTTCACATTCACGTTCCTGAGGCGCGCCACAGGAGCGGAAATCGCGCGATCGCGCCACTGCTCACTTCTGGATTAAATGAGGTAACAGAATGGAGTCAACATTCCTGAAAAGTTGGGGTAGCGAATATGCGGCGGACGGCGCCGCTCGCTTCCGTCTCTGGGCGACCGGACAGAAGCGCGTGACGCTGCGCCTCGCGGGCCAGGATTTGCCCATGACGCCGACAGGCGATGGCTGGTTTGAACTGGAAGTGCCGGGCGTCGCACCCGGAACCGAATACTGTTTTGTGCTGGAAGACGGCATGACCGTGCCGGACCCGGCTTCACGCGCCCAGAAAGCGGACGTTAACGGGCCGTCGCTGGTTGTCGATCCCGCCGCGTATCAGTGGCAAACCACGGACTGGCATGGCCGCCCGTGGGAAGAGACGGTTGTGTATGAGATGCATATCGGCACATTCACGCCGGAAGGCACCTTCCGCGCGGCGATTGAAAAGCTGCCGTATCTGGCGCAGCTTGGCGTCACGATGCTGGAAGTGCTGCCGGTGTCGCAGTTCGGCGGTAACCGCGGCTGGGGTTACGACGGCGTGCTGCTTTACGCGCCGCATTCCGCCTACGGTACGCCGGACGATTTCAAAGCGTTTATCGACGCCGCCCACGCCCACGGGCTCTCCGTGGTGCTGGATATCGTGCTCAACCACTTCGGCCCGGAAGGCAACTATCTGCCGCTGCTGGCACCCGATTTCTTCCACAAAGAGCGCATGACGCCGTGGGGCAACGGCATCGCCTATGACGTCGATGCGGTGCGCCGTTACATCGTCGAAGCGCCGCTCTACTGGTTGAAAGAGTACCGCCTGGACGGCCTGCGTTTTGACGCCATCGATCAGATTGAAGACACCTCAGCAAAACATGCGCTGGTTGAAATCGCCGAGCGCATCCGTGCAGAAATCACCGACCGCCCGGCGCATCTCACCACCGAAGACAGCCGCAACGTCATTTTCCTGCACCCGCGCAACCCGGACGGCAGCGCGCCGCTGTTTACCGGCGAATGGAACGACGATTTTCACAACGCCATCCATGTGTTCGCCACCGGCGAAACGCACGCCTATTACCAAGACTTCGCCGATCAGCCTGAAAAACTCGTCGCCCGCATACTGACGGAGGGTTTTGCCTACCAGGGCGAAGTGTCACCACAGAGCGGCGAGCCGCGCGGCGTGGACAGCACCGGCCAGCCGCCGGTCGCGTTCGTCGATTTTATCCAGAACCACGATCAGGTCGGCAACCGCGCCTGGGGCGAGCGCCTGATTGAGCTGGCGGGAAGCGACCGTACCAAAGTGCTGCTCGCCACCCTGCTGCTCTCGCCGCACATTCCGCTGCTGTTTATGGGCGAAGAGTACGGCGAAACCAACCCGTTCCTGTTCTTTACCGATTTTCACGGCGACCTCGCAAAAGCCGTGCGCGAAGGCCGCGCGTGTGAATTTGAAGGCCACGGCGACTGGGACGGCGACAGCGTGCCGGATCCGAACGCGCAGCAAACCTTTGAGATGTCGAAACTCGACTGGCAGAAGCCGGAAAGCGAAGAGGGGAGGGCGTGGCTTGCGCTCACCCGCGAGCTGCTGGCGCTTCGCCGTGCGCATATCGTGCCGCTGCTGGCCACAGCGGGCGGCCACAGCGGGCGCGTTATCGACACCGCGCCGGGCTTCGTGGCGGTGAGCTGGACCTTCCCGAAAGGCACGCTGTCGCTGGCGCTGAATATCGGCGAGCGCCCGCTGCCGCTGCCGGAAATGCCGGGCGATACGCTGTTCGCCTGGCCGCAGGCAGGCGACGAACTGCCTGCTAACAGCATTCACGTTCGCCTGGCGAAAGGAGACGCGCAATGAGTATTCCTTCTTCAACGTACCGTATTCAGTTTCGCAACGGTATGACGTTTGACCGCGCGGCGGGCCTGGTGCCTTATCTGAAGCGGCTTGGCATCAGCCATCTGTACGCGTCGCCGGTGTTTACCGCGACCACCGGCTCCACCCACGGTTATGACGTGACCGACGCTAATGAAATCGAGCCGTCCATCGGCGGGCGCGAGGGCTTTGACCGCATGGTGCAGGCGCTCAAAGCCGCCGGGCTGGGGCTGATCCTCGATATCGTGCCCAACCATATGGCGGCGTCGCTGGAAAACCCCTGGTGGCGCGATGTGATTGAACACGGCGAAAAAAGCCGTTACGCCCGCCATTTCGATATCGACTGGACGCGCCGCCTGACGCTGCCGTTCCTGGGCGACACGTTTGAGAACGTGCTGGAGAACGGCGAAATCAGTATTAAGGCCGATCCGAAAACCGGCAAACCCGCGCTCGCCTATTACGACAGCTACTATCCGCTCAACCCGGAGACCTGGCAGGGGCGTGAGGCGGACGTGCTGGCCATTACTGATAAACAGGCGATTGCTGAGCTGCATGACCGCCAGCCGTACCAGTTAATTTCCTGGCGTGACGCGCCGCGCTCGCTCTCCTACCGCCGCTTTTTTGAGATAACCGGGCTTGCGGGCGTGCGCGTTGAAGATGACGCCGTGTTTGACGACAGCCACCGGCTGATCCTCGAACTGGTGCACGCCGGCGCGGTGGATGGCCTGCGGGTGGATCACGTCGACGGCCTTGCCGATCCGAAAGCGTATCTGGAGCGGCTGCGCGAAAAAGCCGGGCCGGATTGCTACATCACCGTCGAAAAAATTCTCGGCAAGGGCGAGCAGATCCCCGACGACTGGCCGATTTCCGGCACCACCGGCTATGAATTTATCGCCGCGCTCTCGGATGTGCTGGTGGATGACGCGAAGCTCGACGACCTCAGCAAGGCGTATCACGACGTGGTTGGCCAGGAAGTGGATATGTCTGCCGAACTGCGTGACGCCAAGCTGCTGATGGCCGACCGGAATTTTGAAGGTGAATTCACCACGCTGCTGCGGCTCGCAACCCGCATTGCACAGCAGGAAGGCGTGACGCTGGAAGAGCCGGTGCTTCGCGGCGCGCTGCGTGAGCTGCTGGTGGCCTTCCCGGTGTATCGCACCTACGGCACCGCGCAGGGGCTGACGCCCGCCGACAGCGCGCTGCTGCAGAAAGTGGTCGCGAAAGTGCAGGCCAGCGAGCACGCGCCGGATGCGCAGGCGCTCGGGTTTCTCGCTGATGTGCTGGCTGGCAACCTCTCCGGCGGCTCACTCGCCGACGCCGCCACGTTCCGCACCCGTTTTCAGCAACTTACCGGCCCGCTGATGGCCAAATCGGTGGAAGACACGCTGTTTTTCCGCCAGAACATGCAGCTTGCGCTCAATGAAGTGGGGGCTGAACCGCTGCCGCGCACCTACTCAGCAGATCGCTTTCATAAAGAGATGAAGCTGCGTCTGCAACATCAGCCGGACGCGCTTACCAGCACGTCGACGCATGACACCAAACGCGGCGAAGACGCCCGCGCCAGGCTCTATGTGCTCACCGAAGCGCCGCTGTTTTATGCCGAATGCGTCGCGCGCTGGCGTCAGCTCAACCAGACAAAAGTGGTGTTCCTTAATGACGGCACCGCGCCGAAGGGCGCCGATACCTGGATGCTCTATCAGGCGCTGGCGGGCGTCTGGCCCGCCACGCTGAAGCCGGATGACGCCGAGGGCCTGAAGGCGCTGGAAGAACGCTTCCTGGGCTTTGTGGAAAAGGCGCTGCGTGAAGCGAAGCTGCGCACCGACTGGGCGGACACCAACGACGCCTATGAAAAAGCGGTGCTGGATTACGCACGCCATATGCTCTCGCCGGATAATCAGGATTTCCTGAAGGATTTCCACGAAGCATTGCAGCCATTTATCCGCGCGGGCCTGGTCAACAGCCTGACTCAAACGGCGCTTAAACTGACCGCGCCTGGCGTGCCGGATATCTACCAGGGCAGCGAAGCGCTCAACTTCAGCCTGGTGGACCCGGATAACCGCCGCGAGCCGGATTTTATCGCGCTCGACAGCATGCTGGCGCCGCAGGCGAATCTTGCTGCCACCTCGCAGGACTGGATCAGCGGGCGGCTTAAGCAGCACCTGATCGCCCGCGTGCTGCACCTGCGCCAGCAGAATCCAGCGCTGTTCCGCCACGGCGACTATCTGCCGCTTCACACCGAAGGCGAGTTCGACAGTAACGTGATTGCTTACGCCCGCACGCACGGCGATGACGCCATCATCGTGATAGCGCCGCGGCTGATGTTTACCGCGCTTTATGAAAGCGCGTCGCTACCGGCCCGTGCAGGCTGGCACGACACCCACATCGTGCTGCCAGCGACGCTCGCGCAGCGACGCTGGCGCAACGTGCTGACCGGCGAGACGGTAACGCTCGCCGATCGGATAAACCTGGAGACAGCCGACGGCTGCTCGTCCGTGATACTCATAACCGACTGATTCCATGCAAATAAACATCATGAATCGTGGTAGTCCTGAACATTTATGGTCCGGAGGGAGAGGGAGATATGTCAAACGGTAAGGCTTTTGAAATCACGGCGGGATGCAGTTATCCCCTCGGCGCAAATTACGACGGCGAGGGGGTGAACTTCGCCATTTTCTCTGCACACGCCGAGCGCGTGGAGCTGTGTCTCTACGATCCGAGCGGCAAAAATGAAATCGCTCGTCTGACGCTGCCGGAATATACGCATGAAGTCTGGCACGGCTATGTGCCAGGCCTGCAACCTGGCGCGCTGTATGGCTACCGCGTACACGGGCCGTACGATCCGGAAAACGGTCATCGCTTTAACCCGAACAAGCTGCTGGTCGACCCGTACGCACGCGATCTGGTCGGCAATATCGAATGGAACGAGGCGCATTTTGCCTACGACCTGCTGCACGAAGATAAAGACCTTACCTTCGATGAGCGCGACAGCGCGCCGTATATGCCGAAGTGTCGCGTCATCGATCCGAACGAATTTGACTGGCAGGATCAGAACCGGCCCTCCATCGCCTGGCCACACGCGGTGGTGTATGAAACGCATGTTAAAGGCTTCACGCAGCTCAACCCGGCGGTGCCGCCGGAGCTGCGCGGCACCTACGACGGCATGGGGCATAAGGCGACGGTGGATTACATCAAGAGCCTGGGCATTACCTCTGTTGAACTGCTGCCGGTGCACTGGTTCCCGGACGATCAGCATCTGCTGGACAAGGGGCTGAAAAACTTCTGGGGCTACAATTCGCTCGGCTTCTTCGCGCCCGCCTCGCGCTATTTCGGCCCGCGCGGCATTCAGGGTTTTCGCGATATGGTGCGCGCCTACCATGACGCCGGTATCGAGGTGATCTTGGATGTGGTCTATAACCACACCGCCGAAGGCAACGAGCTTGGCCCGACGCTCTCGTTCAAGGGCATCGATAACTTCTCTTATTACCGCACGCTGCCCGATCAGCACCGCTATTACATCAATGATACCGGCACCGGCAATACGGTGAATACGTCGCACCCGCGCGTGCTGCAGATGGTGATGGATTCGCTGCGTTACTGGGCGGAATCGATGCATATCGACGGTTTCCGTTTCGATCTCGGCACCATTCTTGGCCGCGAACCGGAAGGATTTGACCAGCGCGGCGGCTTCTTTGACGCCATCATGCAGGATCCGGTGCTCTCGAAAGTGAAGCTGATTGGCGAGCCGTGGGACATCGGCCCCGGCGGTTACCAGGTGGGCGGCTTCCCGCCGGGCTGGGCGGAGTGGAACGACAAATACCGCGATACGGTGCGTGAATACTGGAAGGGCGATAACGTCTCGACTGATTTCGCGGCGCGCCTGCTGGGCTCCGGCGATCTCTACGATCAGCGTGGCCGCCGTCCGTGGGCGAGCGTCAACTTTATTACCGCCCATGACGGCTTCACGCTCAACGACCTGGTGTCGTACAACGAGAAGCACAATGAGGATAACGGGGAAGACAACAACGACGGCCATAACGATAACCGCTCCTATAACTACGGCGCGGAAGGCCCGACGGACGATGAAGGCATCAACGCGGTGCGTGAGCGCCAGAAACGTAACTTCCTCGCCACGTTGTTGTTCTCCCACGGTACGCCGATGCTGCTGGCGGGTGACGAGTTTGGCCGCAGCCAGATGGGGAATAACAACGGCTACTGCCAGGACAGCGAAATTTCCTGGGTGCACTGGGAGAACCTGCCGGAAAGTGCCGAGGCGCTGCGCGAATTTACCCGTAAGGTGATTAAGCTGCGCGCCGAACAGCCGCTGCTGCGCCGTGAAAACTGGCGCGACGGGATGGTTATCGAGTGGTTCAACGCGGGCGGTGGCTATCAGCAACCGGAGCAGTGGGACGAAGGCTCGACGCTCGGGGTGTACATCGGCAGGCCCGATCTGGAAACCGAAGAAGGTATCTGGCACGACGTGCTGATGCTGTTCAACCCGTTTGAAGGCAACGTGCCGTTCCGCATTCCGCAGTTTGGCGAAGGCGGCTGGGTGCTGGAGCTGACCACCTCCGACACCGCGAATCACGGGCTGGTTATCACCAAAGAGAAGGATTTCGAGCTCGAAGGGCGCAGCATCGCGCTGTTCAGACGTCCGTAATGGCGATGCCATAAAAACCAACGGCGCAGGGGCTGCCTCCTGCGCCGTTTTTTTATGGCAGATTAAAACGCCACGTTCATGCGCGCCATGATGGTCTGGGCGCGTGAACCTCTGTCATCCAGCCCCAGCGTACCCTGATACGCAAGCCCAGGCGTGACGCCATTCGGTAGCGCCATATCAAGCCCGACGCCAAGCGCCAGCGTCTGGCGGTTTTGCTCATACAGCGACATGCGCCAGGTGTCATTGCCGGTATCGGCATACCCGACGCGCGCGCTGCCGGTGTCATTCATCAGGCGTGAATACTCCACGCGGCTTTGCAGACGAAAATCGCCCCAGCTTACCGGTACACGGTGTTCGGCGCGCAGGCCCGCGCTGCCCGTCACCTGTGAAAAACGCTGCGGCGCGAACGCCAGGTTATACATGCCCGCGTCCGATTCGCTGTAGCTCTCCAGATGCGTCTGTGAAACCTGCACGCGGCCATACGGCGAGACGAGACTCTGCGGCAGGCGGAATTCGTAGCCGGAGGTCAGCGCGCCAAAGACCTGGCTGCCGGCGCGGCTGCCGCGCGCATACACATCTGTTTCACTCACGTGGCGTTTGCTGTCGAAATCGAGGCGGCTGTAACCTAACAGCCCGTCGACGAAAACCGCGTCCGGGTGATAGCTCGCATAGAGCGCGGTGCTCAGTGAGCGGCCATTGCTGCGGGTGCCGGTGTCGCCGATATCGCTGACGTCGCGCCCGAACCCCATCCCCACGCCTGCCGTCACGGTGGGCGTGAAGCGGTAATCCACGCCGGTGCTGACGCCCACCAGCGTATGGCTCAGGCGCATCGTGGCGTCTTTATCGCGCCCGAAATCGACATAGCCGCCCGTCCAGTAAGAGAGCCGCTGGCCAGGCGTCTGCGTGCCAAATGGCAGCGCGGGCGGCAGACTGTTCTGCGCATCCAGCTGCGCCTGCTGCTGAAGCGCGGCGTTCCAGAGATCGGTATCCAGCCCGCGTTCCGCCGGCGAGGTGGGCAGGGCGAAATGCACGCCATTCAGACTGGACGGTACGTCTTCGCTGCCGTGCAGCTGTTCAAGGCGATCGTTAAAGTTGCGGATTTGCGCGCGGGCGAAGTTCTGCGCCGCCTGGTATTGCGCGCTGACGGTGCCCGTCACGCTGGCGTCTTTCGACGGATCGGGGCGTGAGGCGATGGAGAACGTAATGGTCGCAGGCGGCGTGATGCCCGAAGCACTTAACAGCACATAGCGCAGTACAACGGTACCACTGGCCTGCGGCGCGGCGGTAAATGTCAGTTCGTAATCGCTACCCTGCGGCTGGATGCTGGCCGTGCCCTGGCGTTTATCCGGAGCTGTCAGCAGACGCGCACCGGTGAACGGGCCGCCGGTGGCACCGCGCGTGAGCGACACGCGGGTAACGCGCCCGGCAGAGAGCGACGCGCTCTGATCCACCGCCTGTGCCGCCGCGGCGTTAATGTGCAGCGTGTAGGCCGCGTGAACCGTGGCGCCGTTCGCATCGGTGACTGACAGCGTAAAGGCGCTGTCGCCTGCCACGCCCGGCGTGCCTTTCAGGAGGCCGTCGGAGAAAGTGAGCCCTGCGGGTAGCGAGCCGCTCAGCTGCCAGCGATACGGCGCTGCGCCGCCGCTGACGGCGAAAGTTTGCGATAAGGCTGTGCCAACGGTGCCGGAGGGGAGCGTGCCCGCTGCTGGCGTCACCGCGAGCGTGGCGGCAGTCGGTGCGCCGTTCGATACCACCAGCGTATAGGTTACGGTACCGGAAACGCCGCTGGCATCCTGCGCGGTCAGCGAAATGCTGAAACTGCCGGACGTGGTGGGCGTACCGGAGAGCACGCCGGTCGCGCTGTTGTGCGTGATACCTGCCGGCAGGCCATGCGCTGTCCAGGTATAAGGCGCTGTGCCGCCGGTGACGGAAACGTTCTGCGACCAGGCGCTGCCCACGGTGGCAGGCGCGAGTGCGCCGCTGGCGGGCGATATCGTCACGGCAGCGGGCGCGGTAATGGTCAGCGATGCTGTGGCGTTCGCCGAGGTGCCCGCGCTGTTACTGGCGTTGTAGGTAAAACTGTCGCTGCCGCTATACCCGGCCAGCGGCGTGTACGTAACCGTCGTACCGGAAATCATCAGCGTGCCGTGCTGCGGCGCGCTAACCAGATTCACCGCCGTCGCGGTACCGCCGGAGAGCGTGAGCGCAATGGGGTTATCCTGACTGTTGGACGCCACCTGCGCGCTGACGTTACCCGCCACGGGCGTCTGCTCGTTGCGCTGGATAACAACGCTGTAGTTTTTGGTGGTGCCATCTTCGGCGGTCACGACGATCGTGATGGTATTGGTACCCACGCTCAGGTTGACAGAGGGCGATGCGGAGCCGGAAGACACGACGTTGCCATTCACGGTGACGGTGGCGGCGGCGTGGGTGGTGACTGGCGTCAGCGTCACCGAGGAGACCGCGTAATCGACCGTCGCGTGGTAGCTGGTGTTGCTGGCTGAGAAGCCAGGCGAGAGCGCGCCGCCGGAAAACGAGAGCCCGCTCAGCGTGGCATCGGAGGAGAGCGTGACCGCCGCGGTACAGGAAATAGTCACCGGGCTGATAAAGCCGTTGGCCGTTGAGACTTTTAACCAGAGTCCGCCCGCCGTGAGCTGTGCGCCGGTCAGCGTGGTGCTGAAACTCCCCGCATTACCGTCGGAGCTGTAATGCACCAGATAATGCTGCGAGAAGTCACGGGATTGCATGATGACGGTATCCGCATTCATCGGCAGGCCGCCTGTACCCGCGCCACTGTCGGTAAACGAGACGGTGAGGGTTTCATCTGCGCTGAAACTGCTGGCGTTGTACGTGCTGAGGCCGGAACTCACCGGGCTTGCCGCGTTCAGCGCCGTGCACGCGGTGGAAAGCGCGCGGGCAGGGGAGAGCGTCACTGCAAACAGCACGGCAAAAACAAAGAGGAAACAGACCGCTTTCAGCAGCCCGGAAACGTGACGCGCCATCAATCACCTGCCGTGAAATTATTAAAATGACTGGATTATCACGCAGCGTAACATTGCGCAGGCGGCAGCGATGGGCCGATATAACGGGGTTTTCGGGGATAATTAGCGGCGTAGGCGCAGGCGATTATTCGTGCTCTTTGGGCTGTTCGTCTTTTTTCAGCGGATCGCCCTCGGGCATACGAAACAGCGGCTTGTGTTTGAGCGAAGGAATGGCGTTTCTCCCCTCCGGCGGCGGATTACGGGTTGGCCAGTACAAAATAAGATCGGAAATCAGTTCCAGCAGATAATGCATAAGCCCTCCGGCGGTAAACAGCAGTACGCATCATAGCGAAAAACAGGGCGCATTGATAATGCGCAGGGGCGGCGCTTGACCCATGACAAGGCGCTGAACCACCCGGCCTTCTTATAATCGCGCCCTCAATCCTTACTGGTGTGATGCTATGGCTTACCAACTCAATCTGAACTGGCCGGAATTTTTAGAAACCTACTGGCAGAAAAAACCTGTCGTACTGAAACAGGCGTTTGCGAATTTTATTGACCCGATCACGCCGGACGAACTGGCCGGGCTTGCGATGGAGCCGGAGGTCGACAGCCGCCTGGTGAGCCATAAAAACGGTAAGTGGCACGCCAGTCACGGCCCGTTTGAACATTTCGACGGGCTGGGTGAAACCGGCTGGTCGCTGCTGGCGCAGGCGGTGAACCACTGGCACGCGCCCTCCGCCGAGCTGGTGCGTCCGTTTCGCGTGCTGCCGGACTGGCGTCTGGACGATTTAATGATTTCGTATTCCGTACCGGGCGGCGGCGTCGGCCCGCATATCGACCAGTACGACGTGTTTATTATTCAGGGCATGGGCCGCCGCCGCTGGCGCGTGGGCGACAAGCTGCCGATGCGTCAGTTCTGCCCGCATCCGGCGCTGCTGCATGTCGATCCGTTCGAGCCAATTATCGATGAAGATCTTGAACCGGGGGATATTCTCTATATTCCGCCCGGATTCCCGCATGACGGCTTCACCCATGAAACGGCGCTGAATTACTCCGTCGGTTTCCGGGGGCCGAACGGGCGCGATTTAATCAGCAGCTTTGCGGACTACGCGCTGGAAAACGATCTGGGCGGCGAGCACTACAGCGACCCGGATCTGACCTGCCGCGACCATCCGGGCCGCGTCGAGGCGTATGAGCTTGAGCGTATTCGCCAGATGATGATTGAGATGATGAACCAGCCGGAAGATTTCACCCTCTGGTTTGGATCGTTCGTCACCACGCCGCGCCACGAACTGGATATTGCGCCTGCCGAACCGCCGTACACCGCTGAAGAGGTGCGCGAGGCGCTGCTGGGCGGCGAAACGCTGACGCGCCTCTCTGGCCTGCGGGTGCTGAACGTCAGCGGCGGCTTTTTCATTAACAGCGAGCCGTATGAGACCGTCGACCCGCGCGCGGCAGATGCGCTGTGCCGTTATACCGCTCTCAGCCAGCATGAACTTGGTGACGCGCTGCATCACCCCGCATTTATGGAAGAACTGACCGAGCTGATAAATCAGGGCTACTGGTTCTTTGACGAATAAACGGCTGGCGCACGGCCTTCATTTCTCATGAAGGCCGTTTTGGTAATGACTCCAACTTATTGATAGTGTTTTATGTTCAGATAATGCCCGATGACTTTGTCATGCAGCTCCACCGATTTTGAGAACGACAGCGACTTCCGTCCCAGCCGTGCCAGGTGCTGCCTCAGATTCAGGTTATGCCGCTCAATTCGCTGCGTATATCGCTTGCTGATTACGTGCAGCTTTCCCTTCAGGCGGGATTCATACAGCGGCCAGCCATCCGTCATCCATATCACCACGTCAAAGGGTGACAGCAGGCTCATAAGACGCCCCAGCGTCGCCATAGTGCGTTCACCGAATACGTGCGCAACAACCGTCTTCCGGAGCCTGTCATACGCGTAAAACAGCCAGCGCTGGCGCGATTTAGCCCCGACGTATCCCCACTGTTCGTCCATTTCCGCGCAGACGATGACGTCACTGCCCGGCTGTATGCGCGAGGTTACCGACTGCGGCCTGAGTTTTTTAAATGGCGGAAAATCGTGTTGAGGCCAACGCCCATAATGCGGGCGGTTGCCCGGCATCCAACGCCATTCATGGCCATATCAATGATTTTCTGGTGCGTACCGGGTTGAGAAGCGGTGTAAGTGAACTGCAGTTGCCATGTTTTACGGCAGTGAGAGCAGAGATAGCGCTGATGTCCGGCGGTGCTTTTGCCGTTACGCACCACCCCGTCAGTAGCTGAACAGGAGGGACAGCTGATAGAAACAGAAGCCACTGGAGCACCTCAAAAACACCATCATACACTAAATCAGTAAGTTGGCAGCATCACCTGACTGGAGTAAAGTGAGTTTACGGGTGATGATAGATGCGGCGAAGGAGGCCGGTGTTGATATCAAGGAGATTGAACCGACAAATGAAGAACTCAGCTTGCCATCTGAACTTGAATTATTAAGCCAAAAAGCAATTTTCCAAGGCATTAATATTAGAAACGGCGGTATTGCTATTCCCTATACTTCAGCTGAACTTCAGTTAATTGGAAAATATATCCATTGTTCCGCAAACTGGAATCCCGTTGAGTTCAAAACGGTCTGGCTCGATGGCAAAGAAATTAAAAGAATCTATGGTGCTGTGAACGCAGTTGAATTAATTGGTTTCCTCAGCCGTCCGGATACCGGCTGGACGCGCGCAGTTTGGAATATGAACGGAGATAAAGCATGAAGCTGTCCATAACCTTTCTGTCAGCATTATTACTGACAGCCTGCAACAGGGTGTCGTCTGCGGACGAGCAGGGTGAAATAAAAGCGCCTTTTGATGAGTGGTACTTCACCTTTACCACGCCCCGGGCGCTGCCGGCGCAGGTTACGCTGGTAAAAATGCTCGACATCAACGGATACGCCAAGGTTTTCCGCACGATAGACCAGCCCCAGGGCAGCAGCGTGGGAAGCTGGGATCAGTATGCAGGGTTGGGGCCATCTCCTTTTAACCAGGCCCCCTCACCGCCGACTATCATGATTTTCTGCTGGGATTCGATCATTGACAAGAAAGTGTACGAGACCACGCTGCTGTTCGCGCCCGAAACCTGGCATAAAATGCTGAGCACGGAAAAAAGTAACTACAGCCCGAAAGAGACCTATTACTTTCAGTATATGGTTATCGGCCTTGCGCCGGAAGGCAAAGTCCGGGTGTGGCTGAATAATAATGGCCATCCTAACCTTGAGCAAACGAAGACGGAGATTACAACCCTGTCAGGGAAAGATCTCAATATGTGTAAGGGAGTTACGGGAAGTGATTTTTCCAAAGGTTATAGCAATACTACTAAAAATTTTATAAAAGGGAAAACCTATCCCTACGGAAACTGGTGAGCTAACAGTTATTTATTCGGCCTAAATTAAATTCTGTATTCTTTTCCTGCTAATAAACGGAGAATAAAATTGTCAAAAGGATTCGTCGTGCTGGGCGATAAAACTACGCATGGCGGCGTGGTGATTTCTTCCTCTTCAACTATGGTAGTCAATGGGCGAATTGTGGCGCTGGTAGGAGATAAAGTAAGCTGCCCGGTTCCAGGGCATGGTACGAATAAAATTATTGAAGGCTCGCTAGAGTGGATTTCAGATGGCAAGGCTATTGTAGTTAATGGATGTCGGTGTGAATGTGGCTGCCAGGTTATTTCTGCTGCCTCGGAATGTTCAATAGGATGAGTAATGAGCTGGGAAAGGAAGAACGCTGTTGTAACTGAGTTGCCTCCGGCACCATCATTATATCGATGGCTGTGCACAGGCGTTTTAGCATTCATCATGGGAGCATTATTATTTGTACTTCATGTGTCCAGTAGAATAAATGTGTTATCAGCGATTAATATCTGGGCGGTTTCTTTTTTACCCATCTTAGCCTGGTTTTTGATCTTTTTTGTCAGATGCTATTTACGCCTGCGGGAGGTAAAACAGCATCTTTTTTTGCAGAAAGAAGCGCAATACAGTCAGCAACAATGGACGCAGTGGGCTGAGCGCTATGTAGCTATTTTAGCCAGCGCTGTCATGCTGCCCGACCATTTTTCTGCCCGCGATTTTGGGACAGAGCGTGTGCAACAATACGGACTTTCTCGCAGATTAATTTCTCCTGTCGGTAAGAAGAGAGATGATATCAGTACCCTCAGATTACTGATCGGTGCTGTAGAAAATGAGCTGCGGGATGTTTCTGCAAAGTTGCCATTGCAAATTACGATAGTGAGTGATTGTCCTTATGATCGGTTGGCGGATGATTTCTTCACTGTCTGGCATGAATATCTGACTCAACCAATTACCCCTGAAAATTGGCGAATTACAGCTTCACTCTCTTTTTCGGCCGTGGAAGAACGACTAAAAAAAACAGAGCTGGCGGCTGAATTAATTCTTGTGATGCAACTCAGCGGAGAAGAAAACTATTCCGATGGTTTGGCGGCGCTGTTGCTGGCAAGTGATGATGTAGTGCGCAATTGCGGTATGCCATACCCCACGCGCTTACTCAGACCCATGCAGCTCGATATAACCCGCTTTGACACTGAGCTCAATGTGTTTCTCCAGACACAGACCACCGCATGTCGAACAAAAAAAATTATTGGCGATGCAAAAAGCTGGAGTGATTATTTTGCTGCGCTGATCACTGGCGGTAACACTTTTGGCGCAACATGGAAACCGGAAGAAAATGAACTGCTGGAGAAATGGTGTGGTAAGCCAGGACCATTCTCGCCGTGGCTTTTAACAGCACTTGCTGCTGATTGGGTGAAGTTGCATAACTATCCTGTATTGGCGCTATTTTCGCATGAGCAGGACTATTTTATTAGTTCATTAACTCCAGGGAGCGGAGATGAAGATACCAGGTAATTATCCTGGCAGACTGGGTCTGGCCGGATTGACAATAACAGGACTATTTTTTCTCGGATGGCTCATTAGAACGTTTGGACCGGCCTGCGGCATTAATACACCGAAAGAACAATTTTTTTCATTTCTGCTAATTGTTCTGATCATGATTTTTGTCCGTTTTTTACCGGTGTTTCATCGTGCCGTTCAGGAGCGTCAGTATCGTCGAAAGGCACAACAGACACAGGTTTTACCTGTCGATGAGAAGCGACTCGCCCCTCGTGTTGCCCTGGATGTTATCGTCAGGGAAATAAGAGACAGGATGCGCCACCACTACGGCTGTTTCTGGCCTCGCAAAATCCGAATCCTGCTGGTCGTTGGTTCAGTCAGTGATGTACAACGCCTTGTGCCGGGTCTTTCTCAGGAACTCTGGCAGGAAGACCGGGGCACGCTCTTGCTGTGGGGCGGCGAGCTGACGAGTGAGGCTGACGCCGCCTGGCTTTCCGCGCTGCGCAAACTGCGTCGCCGTCCTGCCGATGGCATCGTATGGGTGACTTCCGCGTTTGACAATGAGGCCGACACTGACTCTGCGCATCATGAAAATAAGGTGACTGCAGATGCGATGGAGTCTTTGGCCCACGCTTTTTATCGGCTTTATGACGTGCTGGGCTGGCGTGTTCCGCTGTACGTCTGGTCGCTGCATGCACAAAACGTCGATCACGCCGGGTATGTCACCCAGCCCGTTGGGTGCCTGCTGCCGGCAGACTGCGCCTCAGAGCACCTCTCTGCCCAGCTTTCCTCCCTTTCGCTACCGTTGATGACACAGGGAGTGCAGCACATTTGTGAAGCACCCGGGCACACTTTTTTGCTGAGCCTGGCAGACAGGCTGCTGCGCAAACCCGAAACGATCGCCGCGCCGCTGGCGGTATTCCTTAACGCCTGGCGTCCGCTTCCGCTGGCAGGCGTGATATTTAGCATGCCATCGCGGGAAGCCGCACGAACGGTTCGCCACCACTGGAGTAAGGATAATCGCTGGGATGCGCTGCCAGCTTCAGTCATGGCTTTACCGGCAGGCTTGCGTCCGCGAAAACCGGGGAGCAACCGGCAACAGGTCGCGGCGGTGACGGGAGCCGTAGCGCTTGCGCTCACGGGGGCCAGCATGCTGGTTTCGTTTGTCGGAAATCATCGCCTTATAGCGGCGGCACAGGTGCAATCAGAGCAGGTGCTGCGTGATAAACAGCCGCTGGAAAGCCGGTTGCATGCGTTATCGGCGTTACAAAAAACAATAATGCGCTTGCAGTACCGCTCAGCGCATGGCGTGCCGTGGTATGCCCGTGCGGGCCTGAGTCAGAATGATACGTTGCTGGTGGCGTTACTGGTGCGCTATGCAGAAAGTGCGCAGCCTTTATTACGCGATGCGGCCGCACTTCATCTGCAAAACCAGCTGATGGCGTTTACACAACTTCCGCCAGACAGCCCGCTTCGCGAGCGTATGGCAAAACCGATTTACGATCGATTAAAGCTTTATCTGATGCTGGCTCGCCCCGAAAAAATGAACGCCGCCTGGTTCGGCCAGCGCCTGGCAGAGGACTGGCCGCAACGCAAAGGCATCAAGAACGCGTTCTGGGAGGCTGAGGCGCCTGCTTTGCTGACGTTTTACGGCGCAAGCCTGGCGAGCCAGCCGCACTGGCATTTTCGCGCCGATGAAGCGCTGGTTGCCCAGGCTCGCGCTTTACTGATTCGCCAGATGGGGATGCGAAACAGCGAATCCACGCTGTATCAGAAAATGCTGGCGCAGGTGGCGAAGCAGTATGCCGACATGCGACTTGCCGATATGACGGGCGATACCGACGCGTCGCGACTGTTTACCACCGATAACGTGGTGCCAGGCATGTTTACTCGCCAGGCATGGGAGGAGGCGGTAGCGCCTGCTATCGAGAAGATCGTCACGGCGCGGCGTGAGGAGATCGACTGGGTACTGAGCGACAGTAAAAAGCCTGCGACGCAACAGCTCTCCCCGGATGCGCTGAAACAGCGGTTAGCTGCGCGCTATTTCGCCGATTTTAGCGGTGCCTGGCTCGATTTTCTGAACAGTTTACGCTGGCAACCGGCGGCTACGTTATCGGACGCTATCGATCAGTTAACGCTGATGGCCGATGTCCGCCAGTCTCCGCTGGTGGCGTTAATGAATACCCTGAGTATTCAGGGCCGGACCGGTCAGGCCAGCGAAGCCCTGTCAGATTCGCTGGTCAAATCAGCAAAAAATCTGTTCGGGCAGGATAAGCAACCCGCCATCGATCAGGGCAGCGGAGCGCATGACCCACTGGATGCCACCTTTGGCCCGGTCCTCGCGCTGATTGATGAAAAAGCGCAGGGTATGGGCAGTCGTGAGCTCAGTTTGCAGACTTATCTCACCCGCGTGACGCAGGTGAGACTGCGTCTGCAGCAGGTCACCAATGCCACCGATCCGCAGGCGATGACCCAGGCGCTGGCGCAGACGGTGTTTCAGGGCAAGGCTATCGATTTAACCGAAACCCGCGATTACGGCAGTCTGGTTGCTGCTGGGCTTGGGCAGGAGTGGGGCGGCTTCGGACAAACCGTTTTTGTGCGGCCCATGGAGCAGGCCTGGCAGCAGGTTCTGGCCCCGGCAGCGCAAAGCCTTAACGCGCAGTGGCGTACCGCCGTTGTAGATGACTGGAACAGCGCCTTTGGCGGGCGCTACCCCTTCAGGGATACCAGCAGCGAGGTTTCCCTGCCGCTGCTCGCGAAATACCTTAACGGAGATACCGGCCGCATCGCCCGGTTTTTGCAGACCCGTCTGAACGGCGTACTGCATAAAGAGGGAAGCCACTGGGTGGCCGATGACATTAACGCGCAGGGACTCGCCTTCAACCCGGCTTTTCTGCAGGCCATGGATACGCTCAGCCATATTTCGGATGTGGCCTTTACCCGTGGCGAGGCCGGGCTTCACTTTGACCTGCGGCCAGGCACGGCGGCGGGCATTATGCAAACCACGCTTGTCATAGACAGCCAAAAGCTGACCTATATGAATCAGATGCCTGTCTGGAAGCGATTTACCTGGCCTGAAGATACCGAAGCGCCAGGGGCAAGTCTCAGCTGGGTCAGCACGCAGGCGGGTACTCGTCTGTATGCTGATTTATCGGGTGCGTGGGGCTTTATTCGCCTACTGGATAAAGCCGCGGTGAGTGCGTACCCGGGCGTTAACAGCAGCTGGCATCTGGCCTGGCAGGCACCGGATGGCCGGGTACTCAACTACACGCTGCGCACTGAAGCCGGTGAAGGGCCGCTGGCGCTACTCAGGCTTCGTCATTTTACGCTACCGGACAACATTTTTATCGTCAGCGCCTCTGATGCCATGCATGACGACAATGTCGGTGACGATGAACCGTCATTGTGACCCCCTCCAGCCTTTAATTTTCTTTCTGAAATGTCATAGCGGTTATTTATGGATGATTTAACGCTGCGTTATTTTGACGCTGAAATGCGCTATTTGCGCGAGGCAGCAAAAGAGTTTGCCCAAACGCACCCTGACCGGGCGGCAATGCTTGATCTCGACAAAGCCGGGACACCGGATCCGTATGTCGAGCGCCTGTTCGAAGGTTTTGCGTTTTCGGTCGGACGTCTTCGCGAGAAGATTGACGACGATTTGCCGGAGCTCACCGAAGGGCTGGTCAGTATGCTGTGGCCGCACTATCTGCGCACCGTGCCCTCGCTGTCGGTCGTGGCGCTGACACCGCAATTATCGGCGATGAAAATGGCGGAAACGGTCCCTGCCGGGCTGGAGATCTATTCGCGCCCGGTAGGCCCTAAACATACCGTGTGCCGCTATCGCACCACCCGTGATGTGACGCTGAACCCGCTTGCGATATCACAGGTTGCCATGACCGTGGAGCCTGACGGGCGTTCCGTGCTGCGTATCCGTTTCGCCTGCAGCGAACAGGCCGACTGGCGACAGGTGGATCTGCGCCATCTGCCGATGTATCTCGGCGAGGACGCCATAACGGGCAATGCGCTCCACTTCATGCTGACTAAACGTCAGGCGGCTCTCTATCTGCGGCTGCCGGGACAGACAGAACGAATAAAACTGGATGGCTATTTTTCTCCAGGCGGGTTTGGCGACGACGACATGCTATGGCCGAAAGGCGATAGCGCCTTCAGCGGCTGGCAGCTTTTGCTGGAGTACTTCACCTTTCGTGAAAAGTTTATGTTCGTTCATCTTAACGGTCTTGAAGGGGTTACATTGCCGCCGGGAACGTCGCATTTTGACATCGACGTGGTGTTCAGCCAGCTCTGGCAGGCCGATTTACCCGTCACCGACAGCGCGCTGCGCCTGCACTGTGTGCCGGTCATTAACCTGTTCACGCTGGAGGCCGATCCGCTGACGATAAACGGGCTGGAAAACGAATATCTGTTGCGTCCGAAGCGCCTGCAGGACGGGCATACCGAAATTTATTCCGTGGATGCGGTCACCGGATCGGGCCGAACCGGCGAGGCCCGGTATGTGCCTTTCACCAGCTTTCGTCATCAGGGCGGCATGATGCGCCGTCACGCGCCTGAACGTTACTACCACACCCGCGTAAAGCGTGGCGTCACCGGAATGCATGATACCTGGCTTATTCTGGGCGGCGAGAAGTGGGAGAGGGATCGGATGCTGGAGAAAGAAACCATCTCATTGCGCATCACCTGCACCAACGGACAACTGCCGCGCCGGGCTTTGCAAAGCACGCTGCTGGATCGTTGTGAACAAGTCACGGAAACGCCACTGACCGTTCGTAATCTGTGTAAGCCAACGCTACCCGCGTATCCCCCCGTCGAGGACCGTTTCCACTGGCGAGTAATGAGTCATCTGGGCACACGATTTATCAACATGATGAGCAACGCAGAAGTGCTTCGCGGCACGCTGGCGCTGTACAACTGGCGTGATGATGAACTGAATAACCGTCGGCTGGAGGCGATCCTCGCGATAAATCACTACCGCATTCAGCGGTTTGAAGACGGTTTTCTTTTACGTGGGCTCGACATCGAAGTCACGCTCGACAGTCACGGTTTTACGGGCGAAGGCGATATCCACCTCTTCGGGGAAATGCTCAACCGCTTCTTCGCGCGCTATGCCGATATGAACCAGTTTAATCAGCTAACGTTTATTGTTCAGCCAGAAGGGAAATGTATCCGTTGGAAAGAGAATCACAGTCCGCGCCTGCCCGGCTGAAGGAAGAGACGCGGCAACAGCTGCCGTATATGAATTTTTATCGGTTTTGTCAGTGGCTTGAGCGAAGCCATCCGGGGCTTCCTGTTACCGGGAGCGACTGGCAACTTCGCCATGAGCCGGTACGTTTTCGCCCGCATCCGGGTATGGGATTTCCGGCTGGTGAAATACGCGGCTCAGAGACCAGCGAACATCCGCATCTCCCGCCGACAGTACGTATCACTTTCATGGGGCTTTATGGTATTGAGGCACCGTTGCCGACGCAGTATATCGACGACATCGCGCAGCGGCGGGAAGGCTACGAGGCGACGTGCGATTTTCTCGATATCTTTAATCACCGGTTAATAGCCCAGTACTACCGCATCTGGCGAAAATATTCGTATCCCGCCACCTTTCAGTCAGGCGGAGTGGATAACACCTCACAGTATCTGCTCGGCCTCGTGGGGCTTGGCATCCCTGGCTGCGCATCTGCCGCGGGTACGCCACTTTCACGTTTTCTGGCGCTGTTGCCTGTAATGATGTTGCCCGGACGCACGGCAGAAGGCCTGGGCGCGCTGGTCAGGCTTCTTGCGCCACAAACGCAGGCTGCGGTATTTCATCACGACCGCTGCCGTGTTCCGCTGAAAGCGTCCGCCAGAATGAGTATGCGGCAGCCGCTTAGCCTGAAGCATCGTCCCGTCATGGGAACCTACGCCACCGACGTTAATGGTCAGGTCCTATTGATGCTCACCACTGACGATGCCGAAGAGGACCGGGGCTGGCTGCCTGAGGGAGAGCTTAACCGCGATCTTAACGCGCTACTGCACGTCTATCTCGGCGTGCACCTTAATGTGCGAATGCAGCTGCGCGTACCGCGGCACTTATTAGCGGATGCCCGCCTGTGCTGTAAGCCGGAATATCCCGTGCAACTGGGCCGCACGGCGTTGCTGAAGCCGCTTAATGCCGCTGCGCGGCGCAATAATGAGATGATTACCATTCCTCTGGGCCGTTGGGAACAGGTTCAGGAAAACATTCACCGTAGGGAGAGCGATGAAGATGGCGAATACCGCTGGTAAAGTGGTGGCTGTAATGCTGACGATGGCAGTGCTGGCGGGCTGTGGGTTGACGCAAAAAGTCACAGACGGCGCCGCCTCAGTGACCCGCTCGCTGTTCTTCAGACAGATAAAAACGCTGCATCTGGATATTCGGGCAAGGGAAGGCGTCAATAACAATGAGAGCGGGGCGGCGCTGGCGACGGTCGTGCGTATTTACCAGCTGAAAGACCGTAAGGCGTTTGACAGCACTGATTACCCCTCGCTATTCGCCGATGACAGCCAGGCCATTAAAGCGGATCTGGTCGCTGAAAAAGATATCCAGTTGCGGCCGGGAGAATCATTCACTCTGGATATGCCTCTGGAGGAGACGGCGCAGTATGTGGCCGTGGCGGGGATGTTTATGGCCCCTGACGACACCAACGATAGCTGGCGTCTGGTGCTGTCACGCGACGATCTCGAACCGGATACGCCGAGAATTATTGAGGCCAGCAATAATCGCCTCACGCTTCAGCCGGTTAACGACAAATAAAGAAAGGGCCACCCGCAAAAGTGGCCCTTTTTATTACTTACAGGCCACCAGATCGGCCATCTGTTCCGCGTTCGGCAGGCCGATTATCTGCTGAAGCAGTCGGTCCTTGTTCAGATAATAAATCGCTGGCGTGCCGTTTGCGCCAAGTTGCGTCATCAGCTGCTGGTTATACTGAATCTGCTTAAAGGCCGCAGGCGACGTTTTTTCCGGCAGCGCCGGTTTGTTTTTCCCTGCTGAGTTTTCAAGATCCTGCCAGGTTTTTTGCGGATCGTCGGAGCCCAGCACCGCGGCGGCGTAGCGCCCGCTGTCAGGGCGGATCACGCCCACCAGCAGCGTTTTCAGGCTGATGCTTTTATCGTTGAGGTACGGCTGCGCCTGCTCCCAGAACTTATGGCAGTAAGGGCAGAACGGATCGGCGAACACCACCACTTTGCACGCGGCCTGCTCGCTGCCTTCGTGAATGCCCTTCGCCTGATCCAGCGTTTTCCACATTTCGCGCCCGGCCGGGATGTACAGCTCGTCGTTAATCAGCTTTTCACTGAGGTTATTGCCCTGCGCGTCATACATATAGCCGGTGATGACATGCTTTTTATCGGGCGTCAGATAAAGCGTCACGCCGGTGTCCTGATATTTACCGAGCCATGCCTGAACGCCGCCCGGTGCGGTGAAAGGCTTGATAATCGTAATGCCCTGTTTTTCCAGCTGCTTTACCGGCTCCGGTAAATCATCAGCCTGCGCGTGGAAAGCCGCGAGCAGCGCGCCCGCCGTCAGTAACTTTTTCATTGTCTGTCCTTATTCATTGTCTGAGAGGTGGCCGCGCCGGCGTTATCCAGCGCGCTAAGCAGTTCCGTTTTATTGAGCAGCGAGGAGAGCACTTTGCCATCCGGTATAGCAGGGCCGAACACGGCGTTAAACGGAATGCCGCTTGCGCCGTGGCGGCGCAAAAATGCTTCAATTTCCGCAGATGGCTTGCTCCAGTTACCCTGTAACAGCACCACGTCATTCTGATGCAGCGCGTCTACGACATCGGGGCGGTGCAGCACCAACACTTCATTGACCTTACAGTTCAGGCACCAGTCGGCGGTGATATCGACAAGCACCCGTTTATGCGCGGCAAGCGCGTTATCAAGCGCCGCCTGGCTGAAGGGCTGCCAGTGAAGCGGCCCTTCGCGGCGGCCGTCCGGTGCAGGTGCCAGAAACGCGTATAACCCGGCACCGAACAGCACGCCGAACGCCAGCGTTCGCAGGTTTTCCCGATGGCGCGGCAGTTTTACTGCGCAGCGCCAGAGAAACAGCGCAATCATCAGACCGCCTGCGATAAGAACGTAGCGCGCGCCCCATTCCTTCGCCAGCAGCGACATCAGCCAGAGGCTGGAGCCAAGCATCAGCAGCACCAGCACCAGGCGCAGCTTACTCATCCACGGGCCGGGCCGCGGCAGCCAGCGCGCCACGCCGGGCCTCAGGCTGACGAGCAGCCACGGCAGGCTCATGCCGGTGCCGAGCGCGAGGAAAATCAACCACAGCTCCGGTAACGGCGCGGCCAGCGCAAAAGCGACGGCAGTGCCGAGAAAGGGCGCAGTGCAGGGCGTTGCCAGCAGCGTCGCGAAGGCGCCTTCCAGAAAACTGCCGCCCACGCCCTGGCCACCCGCCGTGGCGAGCCGGGTAGTGAGCGCGGCGGGCAGCCTGATCTCCATCACGCCCGCGAGGCTAAAACAGAAAGCCCAGGTCACGACCGCCATGGTGGCGATAAATCCGGCATGCTGGAACTGAAATCCCCAGCCCGTCCACGCGCCCGAGAGCCGCAGCGCGCTCATGATGGCTGCCAGCACCAGGAATGAGAAAATCATCCCGGCGCTGGTGGCGAGAAAGCGGATGCGGGTCTGGCGACGGTCCGCCTGCGCCAGCGTCATCAGCGAGGCGAGCTTCATCCCCATCACCGGCAACACGCAGGGCATCAGGTTCAGAATAAGCCCGCCGAGCAGCGCCACCGCGGTGGCCTGCCAGAACAGCGGCGCGCCGTCCGGTTTTACCGTCATCTGCTGGCTGGTAACCCCACTACTGAGCACCAGCGAAACCGCCTGAATACGGCTGGCGTCTGTGGGTTCGCCACGTTCGTTGAGGGCGGTGAAATGTGCTGTGAGCGTGTCGCCTGAAGGTTCCAGCACGGGCACCGAAAGCGACACGTTGTCAGGGTTATCGGCAAACAGCGCCGGTTGCGGCCAGCCATCGGGTGAGGTCGCCGTCAGGCTGAGCGTTGAACCGTGCGCGGCAACATTCGTCACCGTAATGTTGCCGGTGTCTGGCGGAACGGTCGCCATTGCCGCGTTCCAGTCATCATCAAAACCAGGCGACGGGCCATCGGCCAGATCGACATCCAGCGGGAAGGTGTTCACCACGCAGAGGTTGCTGCACAGCGATAGCGTCAGCGTGCCGCGCAGCCGCGCGGTTTCAGTGGTAGTGACTTCCAGCGGGAAGGTCACGCCGTCATGATAGCCGACCGAGCTGAACCCGGCGGCGTCAAAGCGCACCGGCTGCGGCCAGTGCCAGGTGGTCTGCGCTGGTGTTGACCAGTCAATAACGGGCCGGAACCCGCCGTCGCCAGGTGTTCGCCAGTAGGTTTTCCAGCCTTTATCGAGCGTGATAGCCAGCAGCAGACGCACTTTGCCATCGGCGGGCGCGTCGCTGCGTACCTGAATATGGGCGTGGGAAGACTGCGCGGGTGGCAGCCAGCCGCTGTCCGCAGCCCAGGCCGCAGACATGCTGAGCGCCAGAAGCCACAGGCTTCTGAAAAGCATTTTCATCTATTTTCTCCATGAATAATTAACTGAACAGGACGAACCCGGTCAGTCATTCACGGAAGACGCAGTTTTTAAGGTGTATTCGTAATAGCGGAGGGCGCGGGATCGCATCCGGCAGGGCGCGGACGTTCACGGTGACCAGCACAGCAAGCAGGATAACCAGCAGGCCGGGCAAGAGAATGATGGTGTCGAAGTGGAGCGGCTGCGCGGCAAGGAGTGAGTGTGCGCTGAGTTCACACGGGGAGAGCGACGGCGTGGTCGCTTCATGACCACTGTTTTGCGTCGCGAGGCTGATCTCAGCCGCCTTGACCTGCATCTGATGCAGAATGCTGGCGCGCTGGGTCAGGCAAATCAGCATCACGCAACAGGCAATGACCAAAAGCAGTGTTGCTTTCAGTTGCTGGTTTTTTGTGTAAGCGGAGCCTGCGGTCGTCATCATCGGCAAAAGAATAGTGAGCGCCCGGTTATCGGGCAAGCGCTGTTTTGTAAAGTAATCATGACAATTCACGCAAAGCCATTCAGCGCGGCAATAAAACCCGCCCGCAGGCAAGCTCAGCCGCGATCGTCTTTCGGCCCCAGAAAATAGAACGCGAAGGGAAGCGAGATGATAAACGAGAACGGCACGCTGTAAATCAGCACCCACGCACCCTGCATGATAAACATCGACGCACTCCAGTGCTCCATCGGCATGTTGTACTGCTCTTCCACGCCTTCAAACGTGACGCGGGAGACGACTGTCAGTACGGTGATGAAGACAATCACCAGCGCTGTCAGAAATTTTTTCCCGTCACGGGTACGCAGTTTTTCCAGCATGATCTCTCCGATTTGTTTTCCCGCGGTGTTTTGGCGTTTGTACCTGCTGGCGACGCCATGTGGTTGCATAAAGAGCGAGAATGAAAAGTGGCGCAAGTGTATCGTAAATGGCAGACGAATGTTACGGTCTGGAGGCAGATGCCGCGGTGTCGATATCAAGTTTAATAGTGCGCGCAATCTATCTTATGTTAAATAACCATATTGTGGCCGATAATTTCCGGTTTTCAGTTGCCACTCTTCTCCATGTCATGCTTACTATAAAACGTTTATCACAAAGCCGGCTCCTGCGCTTATCAACAGCGTAAACGACAAAGAGAAAAGCATTTTATGACAGCTCCAGAACTGACGTTTTATGAGGATGATGAAGGAATTTCCGTTGACCTGGTGTTATCGGCGTTTGGCGAAAACCCTGTCCAGTGCATAAATCTGGATGCTGATACAGTCGATAAAAAATATCAGGCTGATATTCATTTTCTTATTAAGAATCAAAATGCTTTTCTTGAGAAAATCACTGATGAAGCCAGCGAATACTGCCAGCGAGTGTATGGTTGCGCTGCAAAAAATCTTCTCCTGATAAAATTTATCTTTCTCCTGAGACGGAAAAAAGTTTTGGATTTATGTTTTCTGTCGATGTGGATCCCGAACACGGATTGGGATTGAAATTCAATGGGTTGCAGTTGATGAAAACAGGCAGTAGCGAAGCGGCATTTTTATAGTATTTTAAAGCAATCTGGCGTGAACTTATCTTTAACTTTCAAGATAATATCTCTACTGATAGATTGAAAGAGCCAGTCACCCTAACTCAGAGAAGGAAAAGTATGCCGGTTTCCTGTGGAAAAATGATTACAGAAGCGGATATCCAGCGGCTGGAAAAAACATACTGCATCAGCTTGCCTGAAGATTATAAAACGTTCCTTCTGTTAAATAATGGCTTTGTGGTTAAAAGCCCGGATTATTGTAATTTAGCGTATGGCGGTGTCGATGAGGGCGCTATTGCGTTCAATGCCCTGTTTGGGATAGGAACTAAAAATGAATACTATGATATTGAGTATAATAATGAAGAACTATTCAGTGAACTGGATTTTATCGACAGCAAATTAATCATCGGCGACGATCCGGGCGGTAACTATTATTTGATGCTGAATGGAGAACACCAGCAAGGCCTGTTTTACTGGGACAGAACGCATCTGCATGCGGAAGATACTCTTCAGGATTTTGAGATACCCGAGCAAAATGAGTGCGGGAACCTTTACAGGTTGAGCGATTCATTTACGCAATTCTATCAAAGCGTTATCGACAATACGCTTGCTCAGGGAATGCAGGTAACGCGTGATCTGTGATAGCCATTACTGACGCCGCTTCGCCATTTCCCGCGCCAGCGCGCAGCCAGAAATGGTACTATCTTACTCATAACGCCCTGTCCCGGCAGGCATAAACACCACCATCAGGAACGCCCTATGAGTAATGATATTCCTATCAAGTTTTATGACATCGCTGACGAGTACGCGACGGAAACGGAGTTGCCGGTAAGCGATGCGGAGCGCGACCGCCTGGCGAACTACTTCCAGCTGTTAATCACCCGTCTGATGAACAACGAAGAAATCAGCGAAGAAGCGCAGCATGAGATGGCGCGGGAAGCGGGTATTTCTGAAGGGCGTATCGATGAAATCGCCAACTTCCTGAATCAGTGGGGCAACGAGTAACGCCTCTGCGCTACGCAGCCTTTGCGAAAACAAAACGGCCCCTTTACGGGGCCGTTTTACGTTACGGTTTCTGATTACACAAAGTGGATGTGCTTTTTGCCGTGATGGGGTGAAACCTCAGTGCGCGCCTCCACCTTGAAGACCTCGCGCAGCATCGCCTCCGTCAGCACCTCATCCGGCGTGCCGCTCGCCACCACCTGCCCGCCCTGCATCACAATCAGCGCATCGCAAAACATCGCGGCGTGGTTGAGATCGTGCAGCGCCACAATACTCGTCACCGGCAGCTCGCTGATGAGGCGCATCAGGTGCATCTGATGATGAATATCGAGATGGTTGGTCGGTTCATCCAGCAAAATCTCGCCGGGCGACTGCGCCAGCGCACGGGCGATATGTACGCGCTGCCGCTCGCCGCCGGAAAGATGCTGCCACCCGTCGTCGCGACGGTCGAACATATCCACGCGCTCCAGCGCCTGGCGCACAATCTCGTCATCCTGGTGCGTCCAGGACGAGAGCGGCGAATGGTGCGGAATGCGCCCGAGTTTCACCACGTCGCGCACGCGAATATTGGCATCGGTCATCGCGTGTTGTTCAACGAACGCCACGCGCTGCGCCAGCTTTTTCCTGGACAGCCGCGCGATATCGCCATCGTCCAGCAGCACCCGGCCCGCATCCGGGCGGCGAAGCCCGGCGAGAATGCGCAGCAGCGATGATTTTCCTGAGCCGTTCGGCCCGAGCAGGCCAAGCGTCTGGCCGGTTGGCACACTCAGCGACACGTTATTCACGATGCGCTTTTTACCCGCCGACCAGCTGATGTTTTCCGCGCGGATGCTCATGAGAATCTCCTTGAGCGATACAGGATCATCGCAAAGAACGGTACGCCAACCAGCGCAGTCACCACGCCCACCGGCAGGCTCTGCGGCGCTATCAGCGTGCGCGAGGCGATATCCGCGAGCACCATCAGAATAGCGCCCATCATCGCGCAGGCGATCAGCAACCGGCGATGCAGCGGGCCGAAGAAATAGCGCATCACGTGCGGCACCACCAGCCCGACAAAGCCAATCGAGCCCGCCATACTGACGATAGCCGCCGTCATCAGCGCCGTTACCGCGAAGAGGATCAGGCGCACGTAACCGACCGGAATGCCGAGTGAGGCCGCCGCGTCATCGCCAAAGGTAAAGGCGTCCAGCGCTTTGGCGTGCCACAGGCAGACCGCCAGCCCAATGACGACCACCGCCAGCACCAGCTGAAATTCCGGCCAGCGCACGCCGCTGAAGCTGCCGAGCAGCCAGAACATCACGTCGCGCGCCTGCTGGGCGCTGGCGGCGGTGCTGATGGTATAGGCGGTGATGGCGTTGAAAAGCTGAGAAGCGGCGACCCCTGCGAGGATCGTACGCTCATTACCGCCGCGCGCGCCGTTGGTCAGCAGTGCGACGAACGCGAACGCGGCGAACGCCCCGGTAAACGCGCCCACAGAGAGCGACACCGCCCCGCTGCCGATGCCGAGCACCACGATCGACACCGCGCCGGTCGACGCCCCGGCGGAGACGCCGAGCACGTAAGGTTCCGCCAGCGCGTTTTTCAGCAGACTTTGCAGCACCGCGCCGCAGATGGCGAGGCCCGCGCCGCTGCATGCGGCCACCAGCGCCCGGCTGAGACGAAAATCCCAGATAACCGTCTCATGGATGCGGTTAAGCGGAACGGCGGTCAGCCCGAGTTTGTTAGTCACCGCCGCAAAGGTGGTTTGCAGCGGAATGGAGAGTTCGCCGATGCCCACGCTCAGCGCGATCACCAACGCGAGCACGGCGACAGAAAGCGCCAGCAGGATGAACGACGGCAGACGCCGGGTGACGGTTAAAGAGACGTCCGCCATCAGTTCAGCCCGAGCTTCTCAAGCTGCGCCGCCACCTGCTCCGCGCCGTAGAGCGTGCGGATGGTCGGGTTCATCGCCTGGCCATCCATCACCACGATATGGCCCTTTTTCACGGCGTCGAGCTGGCTGACCGCCGGATCGCTTTTCAGGAACTGGATTTTGGCGTCGGCGTTATCCAGCGCCCAGCGGTTGCGGTCGAGGCTTGAAACGACGATCACATCCGGGTTGGTGGCGATAATGCTCTCCCAGCTCAGCGTTGGCCACTCACTTTCAGACGTGACGGCATTGTGGCCGCCGAGCAGATGCGCGATGTAACCCGAAGCGCCGTTTTTGCCGCCGACGTAGGCGTCAGAGGAAGGCGACGCGCTGGAGAACCAGAAGAGATACGACAGGTTTTTATGGTTTTTGCCGAATTTTTCTTTCAGGGCCGCTTCGCGCGCTTTGAAATCTTTGGTGAGCGCCTCGCCGCGCGCCTCGACGTTGAAAATCTTCGCTAAATCGTCGATTTCTTTATAGAGGTACGTCATATCCCACAGCTGGCTGCGGCTGCCGTAGATATCGCCGGTGTTTTTCTTCGTGACGCAAACGCCAGGCGACAGATAGCTGTTGATACCCACCGCCGCGAAATCTTCACGCTTCGCCACTTTACTGTCCGGGCCTAACAGCAACGGAATCTGCGCGGCGACAAAATCCGGGTTTTGCGCGAGGATTGACTCAAGCGTCGGGATCTCAACCGTCAGCAGTTTGACCTTTTCATTTTGCTTCGCGAGCTGCGGCAATACTTTTGTCGGCCAGAAGGCGCTGGCGGCCATTTTGTCTTCAAGGCCCAGCAGCAGCATGATTTCGGCGGTGTTCTGCCCGAGCGCCACCATGCGCTCCGGCGCTTTGGTGAAGGTGACTTTCATGCCGCAGTTATCAAGGGTCAGCGGGTATTGTGTGGCAAGAACAGGTACCGAAGCGGCGCAGAGCAGGCAGAGCGCCAGCGCGTGTTTTACTAAAGCATTCATCAACATCAACCTTAACGTGTTTTATCGCCGCGTGCCGCACGGGAATGGTTACGGGCCGGACAAATTAGAATTTGTATTATGCAAATGAAAATCATTCTTAAGAGGAGGTCTTATACCGGGGCGCCTGCGGGAAGTCAATATCGTCTCGGTGACGGTTTTCGTCAGGCGAAAGTTGCCAGAGACGGCGCAAATATGTTTTAAGAGAGCCCTCACTTTTTCTGAACAGTTATGCGGTCTTCATGTCCACTCATGCACCCCATGCCGCGAGGCATACTTCTCCTTATCTGCTCTCCGCCAGCCAGCTGGTGTTTAACATCGGTTTTTACGCGGTGGTGCCTTTCCTGGCGATTTATCTGCGCGATGACATGCTGCTCTCCGGTGGGCTTATCGGCACTATCATCGGGCTGCGCACGTTTTCACAACAGGGCATGTTTCTGCTGGGCGGCGCGCTTTCCGACCGCTACGGCGCGCGCGCCATTATCCTGTGCGGCTGCGTGGTGCGAATTACGGGTTATCTGCTGCTGGCGCTGGGCGGCTCGCTGTGGGCGGTGGTACTCGGCGCGTGTCTGACGGGCGTTGGCGGCGCGCTGTTCTCTCCGTCGATTGAATCGCTGCTGGCGCAGGCCGGCACGCGCAGCGAAGCGGAAGGCAAACGCAGCCGCGCCGAGTGGTTTGCGCTTTTTGCCGTCTGTGGCGAACTGGGCGCGGTGCTCGGCCCGGTACTTGGCTCGCTGATGGCCGGGTTTGGTTTTAAAACGATGGCGCTCGCGGGTGCGGGCGTATTTATTGTCGCGCTGGTGGCGCTGTTTATACTGCTGCCGCGCACGCCGCATCGCGACGGGCCGCTGCAGATTGTTCCCTGGTGGCAGACCTTTCATCAGCCGCGCTTTGTGGCGTTTATCCTCGCCTACAGCGCGTATCTTTACAGCTATAACCAGCTTTATCTGGCGTTGCCGGTGGAGCTGCGCCGCTCCGGCAGCAGCGATGCCGCGCTCGGGCCGCTCTTTATTCTCGCCTCGTTGTTGATTATCACGTTGCAACTGCCGCTCGCGCGGATCTCGCGCCGTTTCGGGGCGGCGCGTATGTTACCGCTCGGTTTCGGGCTGCTGGCGGCCTCGTTTGTCAGCGTGGCGCTGTTTGCCCCGCTCCCGCCTTTTGCGGGCTGGCTGAGGCTGTTGCCTGCAGCATGCATGGTGACGCTCCTGACGCTGGGTCAGATGATTATCGTTCCGGTGGGGATGGATCTGGTTCCGCGTTTCGCGGCGGGCCGTAATCTCGGCGCGCACTACGGCGCGCTGGCCTCGATGGGCGGCGTGGCGGTGCTGACCGGCAATTTTCTGCTGGGCGACGCGCTGGATAACGCGCTGACGCCTGGCCCGCAGGCAGCGGTGCCGTGGCTGCTGCTGGCAGTCTTTCCGTTGTGCAGCGCGCTGGCGATGGCCGTGCTGTGTCGCTTCTACGCCCCGAAGGGCTAAAGCGCAGTCGAGAGAAGGAAAATTACCCGCTGAGTGACATTGTCACGTTTTAAGCGGTTCCGTGGGCTGTTAACCCGCTATGGCGGCGGGGAAACCACACAACGGCTGGCTTCTTTAAATGCTATGTGTGCACTACGGTTACGCGTTAGCGGAACAGGTCAAACGGTAACTGATCTTTAACAAAATTAATCTATCGCTGCACACGCCAGTGTGCAGCGTCGGCTGCCTGAAGAGAACGTTCAGGCGCAAATTATCAGGCCAGTTATCATCCGCAGGGCGCGCCGGGATCCCAGGACGTGACTGTTGGGAGTGACGGATCGCAGCGCATAAACACACACATGCTAGGCGTTGATGTCTGCCGTCTCTCTTTACTTTTTATGAATGGTTAAAAACAGCAGAATAATATTAGAAACGCTTAAGAATTTTCTTGGTTTCTGAAACCGGTCTCATCTTTCAATCCACATATGGCTTTATTTTTGTGTTTTTAATCAGGCTTACCTTTACTGATACTTTCCTGACAATATCTCCATACTTTTTTAAATAGATGGCACGATATAACCTTTTCAATAAGTTCTAAAACTGTGTTTTAAATAAAAGGAATAATGGGTGAGGTAATAAAAGCCGTACGCTATTTCACCACGGTGATTAAAGAAGATACAGATAAGTGGATGAAAAAAGGAGATTTAATGGAAGAGCGGAAGCGTCATCAGCCCTGATAACGCTTCCGGGAGAGTGTTTAACGGCGCTTGCCGCCGCGTGAAGGCAGCGTACGCGATTTCACCAGAACAGTATGCTTATAAAAAGCATAGCCGATGATGACAACCAAAAAGACAATCAATGCTATGGTCATTTTGACGATAACCTTCCTGATGGTGCGACTATTTTAATAATGACGGTATATCATACATGAATCTATATTACAGATGCATCTTTATTATTTTCAGGGCTGTTTAGTCTGCGTTTAATAATATTCTGTGCCGCAATCCATTATCAATAGCACGTTAAACCGGCGCAGGTTTTATCCCGAGGTTATTTGTTATGCACGTCCATGTTGGTGAAATAAACGCCCGCTGATTTACGCTACCATAACCCCTGTATTCGGTTGTCATAGCAAAAACGGATGATCCGCTGTTTCCGCCCTTTCTGTTCTCCTCCACGATACCGCCTCTGTAGATTGCTACTTATTAAAATGTACCTTTGAAAAAGTAGCTTTACCGAAAAGCACGCTTAAGGGGATAATCCTGCTACTTTTTACGAGGCGCAACATCGCGGCTGCGTGCGTTTACGAGGGGATGATGACGGAACTGCCTGACGACAATCTGCTGCCCGGCCCTTTTTCAGGTCTCGATCCCCATGCGGTGTCGGTGGGTGACGAGGCGCGGCCTCTCAACCCGGCGATGGCCTATCTTTTAAGCCTGCCTTCCGCCGCGAGCCGCCAGACCATGCGATCCTTCCTGCATATCGTCGCAGGCATGCTCGGTGCTCGCGCGTTGCAGCACTGCCCCTGGGGCAGCCTGCGTCGTCATCATGTGCAAGGACTGCTGGAGATGCTGTCGGCTTCCGGGCGCGCACCTGCCACCATCAATACCTATCTGTCTGCCCTGAAAGGTACCGCGCGCGAGGCGTGGATGATGAAGCTGATGGACACCGACAGCTATCAGCAAATCCTTGCCGTGCGGGCGGTACGCGGCAGTCGTCTTACCCGCGGGCGTGCCTTGACTCCGGAAGAAGTGCGCGCGCTGTTTTCGCTCTGCGAGCAGGACAAAAGCTGTAAAGGCCCGCGCGATGCGGCGATGCTGGCGGTGATGCTGGGCTGCGGACTGCGCCGTTCGGAAGTGGTCGGGCTGGATTATGCGAGCATTCTTGAGCAGGACCAGGCGCTGCGCGTGCTCGGCAAAGGAAACAAAGAGCGGCTGGCATTTATGCCGGACACCGTCTGGCAGCGGCTCCGGCACTGGACTGACAGCGTACGCGGCGAACACCCCGGCCCGCTCTTTACCCGCATCCGCGCGGGTGACGATGTCACGTCTGAGCGCCTGACCCCACAGGCGGTGTACCATATTCTGAACGAACGCCGTCTGCAGTGCGGCATCGATAACTGTGCACCGCACGATCTTCGCCGCACGTTCGCTTCCATGATGCTCGATAATGGCGAAGATCTGATAACGGTACGCGACGCAATGGGCCATGCCAGCGTCACGACAACACAAAAATATGACCGCCGTGGCGATGCCCGCCTGCGCCGCGCGGCAGGCAAAATTAAGCTTTAAAAAAGCGGTTAACGGCCCATTGCGTGGCCCGGCAAAATGTTACGCTCACCATCATCGTTCAACCCTTTCTCAACTTCCAAAACCAGGGACAGGCATGGTTTCAACACTGACATGGATTGACCACGACAGCCGCGCGCGTGAACGCACACTTCGCATCCTCGCACAGTTCCAGGAAAAAGAGAGCCGGGATGAACTCGGCATCGGCACGGTGCGTGATAGCCTCGCGGACTTACTTTTTCCCGGCACCAGCACCATCCAGACACGGCTGCGTTATATGCTCTTCGTTCCCTGGATTTACCGGGCGCTGGAAGACAAAAAAGTGACTGCCGCGCAGTTTGCCGGCGCTGCGGATAAGCACGAAAGAGAACTGGTCAGACGGCTCCAGACGGCCGATGACCATCACGGGATGTTCGGTAAAAATGCCGGTGGAGATATTAAACGTCTGCCCAGCTCCGTTTACTGGGCTGGTCTTGGTGCCTGGCACATTCGGCTTACACCTTTTTCTCAGGGCCAGTATCACCAGCGGATCGATGAGACCTATCGCCAGAAGCACCGCATTGCACGCCAGCAGCGTCACGCCCGCGATCGCGCGGATGATCCCGATACCGAACCCGACAACGTGCATAACTGGCATCCGCGGTTACCGGCGACGCCTGCTGACTTTCCTGAAAAGGTGACGTTCCTGCTCACTCGCGATGAGGCTGAGTTCATCCGCGACCGTCTCCAGGCGGCATGTCCGCACAGCCTGCTGGCCTTTCTGGCCTTACAGGACGATAAGCCGACAGGCGCGTATCCCTGGGAGTATGCCAATAGCGGTCGCTTTTCCGCGACACATCAGACGATCCTTCACCATGCACGCCTTTTCTCGGAAGTCATGCATGGCGCGGCGCTCTCCTATAACTACCAGCTTGCCGAAAAGATCGAGCATGAAGGGCTGCGTGAGCTTCATGAAGAGAATTTTCAGGAATGGCGCAATGCTCTGCCGCTTGCGGAGATTGCACGCTGGAACATAAACGAGTTGTGGGCGCTTACTCACCGGGAAGGCCATCAGATAGCTCCGCAGACACGCCATTTTATCGAATCCTGGGTGCGGTATCTTCGCACGACGCCAGACGCGCTTCTGATGGGCGATGCCAGCGCGCTGATTCAGTATCGTGAAAAAAAATTAAAAGGACCGCGCTCGCGGTTCACTAACAAGCGCGCGCAGGAGCAATGGCGCGGTCACTCGGGTACGAGACGGATCAATTATCGCTGGAATACTGTTAAAACGTTGCTCGCTGATTTGCACCAGGGGCTGTGTCAGGAGGCGGTATGCTAAGCCCGGATGCAAGAAGCCTCTATACCGCCGCGCTGACGCCACCGCCGGGTATGCGTTTTGATGAGGCGCTGGCCACGACATTTTCACTGGATCCTACCTGTCTGCTCGAAGCGCCGGTGCATCTTGCACTGATGTCCATGGAAAACCAGGCAGAACAGAACGGCCTGGCCATGCTTGAATCCCTGCGTCGTTATGCCGGACGCATGACGGTCTATGTTCAGCGCGGACGCATTCAGTTGCCTGCCATAGTGCGACCCAATCCGTTATTTAGTCTGCTTGAGCCGATGATTGTCGAAGTGAGCGCGCCCAACGGCGGTGTGTTTCACCCGAAAATCTGGGTGTTGCGTTTTGTCGCTCCCGGTCAGGACACGGTGATGTACCGCCTGTTGGTGCTGACCCGCAATATAACGACCGATCGCTCGTGGGATCTTTCGCTGCAGCTTGAAGGCGTCATGGGGCGCAAAAAAAGGCCGGTGAATAAGCCGCTGGCTTATCTGCTGCGCCTGCTGCCGGGTCTCGCGAGCAGAGGCATTGCAGATGAGAAAACGATGCAGGCGCAGCGAATTGCTGATGAGCTTTATCGCGTTGAATGGGAGTTACCGGCAGGTTTTCAGGAGATGGCGTTTTATCTGCCGGGTATTAAGGCATTTAACTGGATCCCGCCTGCCTCACTGCGCATGGCTGTCATTTCACCGTTTTGTTCCGATGAGGCGCTGAACGCGCTGGTACAAACGACACAGCGTGCCGAGGCGTTGATTTCCCGCCCGGAGGCGCTGGCAGCGTTAAAACCCGCCACGCGGGAGGCGTTCACGCAGTGCTCTCATTTAGACGATGCTGCGGAAACCGACGATGGTGAAGACACAGACGTTGTCGATATGGCGGCATCGCTCGCGACGGGCCTGCACGCCAAAGCGTATCTTTTTGAAACCCAATATTATTCTTTATATACGCACCTCGTAATGGGCTCTGCCAACGCGACTAATGCCGCGCTAAAAGCTGCCAGAAATATTGAGTTGCTGGTCGAGCTAAAGGGGCGCCAGCGCGATATCGGCGGCATCGATACGTTGCTGGGCAAAGAGGGGATGGGCGAATATCTGGTGGATTTTCAGGCAGATGAGTTACCGCCGGTGGATGCAAACGCCCAGGCTGCCGCGCAGGCGCTGGAACACGCCAGAGCACAACTGGCCGCGTTGCCGCTGTCGCTTATCTGCGATCCGGTGGACGATGAGCAGTGGCGGCTCACGCTGGAGGGCGTTTTGCCGAAGTTTAAAGGTGTTGCGACGCTCAAGGCGTGGCCGGTCACGCTCATTGGCGAACACGCGGTTTTATTGCCGACAGAAGGCGCTGACGGCCCTTTCCCCCTCGGGCAGTTTTCGCTGCGGGCTGTCACCGGGCTGACGGCGTTTGAGCTCTCTACCCGCGAGCCCGCGTTGTGCGTCCGGTTTGTGCTTAATCTGCCCGTGACGGGCATGCCTTCAGAGCGCAACGCGGCTATTCTGCAAAGCGTTATCAGCAACCCTGACGGCTTTCTGCGTTATCTGCTGTTATTGCTGGATCAGGATGACCCCGCACTGCCGCTACAGGAAAAGTACAGAGTCGCTGCCGGGTGGCTGGCCCGTCTTGCCGATGGTGAGGATTTTCCTCTGCTGGAAATGCTGACACGCGCCGCCAGCCGTACGCCAGAACGTTTAAAAGAAATCGCGTCGCTTATCGGTGAGCTGCGCCAGGGAAACCGGAACGCGGTGATCCCGGAGGATTTTCTGGCGCTCTGGACGGTATTTGAAGCCGCCATGGAGGACGCGAATGTCTGATAATCGATTTTCTGCGCAGGCAGCGCTGGCCACGCTGAAAGATTTTCAGTGTGATACGGTCGATTATGTGTTTGAGCGGCTGTTTGGCGAAAACAACACCACGCGGTTTCTTGTCGCCGATGAAGTCGGGCTTGGCAAGACATTGATTGCACGGGGCGTTATCGCCAGAACGCTGGAACATCTGCAGGATAAAAAAGATCGTGTCGATATCATCTATATCTGCTCCAGCGCGGCGATTGCTGGTCAGAATCAAAAAAGGCTCAATCTCAGCGGCTCGGAAGGGTTCTCGCTCTCTACCCGGCTGACCTATCTGCCACGGCAGGTCAGCGAGCTGCGCAATAATAAAGTTAACTTTATCAGCCTGACGTCAGGCACAACCTTCGACCATACCGTAAGCCGTGAAGGCCATGCGGGAGAGCGCGCCATTTTGTACCGGATTTTGTATGACCTCCCGCTGGGCCAGGGCGAGCGACGCGCCCGGTTGCGTACAGGGCTGTTAAATCTTCTACAGGCGCGAATGGGAAAAGCGAGCTGGCGCGCCACCGCGCAGGGGCTGCGGGCTGATGAACTGGATAATGACCTCTGCCGGATGTTCCGACGCGAAGTGCTCGACGATAAACCGCTTTACGCGCAGCTTAAGCAGGGTTGCGAGCAGTTTATACGTTACCGTGACAGCAGCCGGATCCCGCCAGACGATACGCAGTTACGGCTTCGGCTTATCATGGCGCTGCGTCAGAAACTGGCTTTCGTTTGTCTGAAGGCCCTGAAGCCCGATCTGGTGATCCTCGATGAGTTTCAGCGGTTTAAGCATCTACTGGACGCTGAAGACGATACCGCGCGGCTCGCCACAGCCCTGTTTGAACAGAAGGAGGCGCGTGTTCTGCTGCTTTCCGCCACGCCTTATAAAATGTTCACGCTGGATAACGAAACCGGGGAAGACGATCATTACCCGGATTTTATCCGCACACTGTCATTTCTGATGCGCGATCCGGCGCAGGTCAACCACGTCAGCGCGCTGCTTTCCGCTCACCGGGCCGCACTGCATGCCGGTATGCCTGAAGGTGAAAAAGCACGTCTTCAGGATGCGCTTTTGCGTGTGATGTGCCGCACCGAAAGGATTTCTGATACCCGCGACCGTAACGCCATGCTCGTTGAAGTTCCCCGCATAGCGCCGCTGCAGGCCGCGGATATCCGGCATATTCGTGCCGTTGATGCGGTTGCGGCCTGTGTGGACTCAGGCGATCTGGTGGAGTACTGGAAATCGACGCCCCATTTGCTCAACTTTCTGAAGCGCTATGCGCTGCGTAATAAACTTGATGCGGCTATCGATGCGCCGTCACCTGCGCTCTCTGCGGCGCTGAGAGCGGCCCGCGATGAGTGGCTGACGCCCGGTCAGCTGGATGATTACCAGCCGCTTGAACCCGGCAACGCGCGGATGCGGCTTCTTTTTGAAGACACCATCGATAACGGGCTCTGGCAACTGTTATGGATGCCGCCATCGCTTCCGTATTACACACCAGGCGGCGTCTGGCAGGGGAAAAGCCATCTTACCAAGACGCTTATCTTCTCCTGCTGGAATGCGGTGCCGGATGCTATCGCCACGCTCTGCTCTTATGAGGCAGAGCGCCGGATGGTCAGCGGCGCGTCGGTGACGCATCGCGAGCTTTATCAGAAAATCAAACCGCTGTTGCGGTTTGCGAAAGCCAGCGCGGACGACCGTCTGACCGGTATGCCAGTCATGGCATGGCTGATGCCCTCACCGGTCCTGGCGACGGCGATTGATCCACTCACGATGGCCTGTGCCGGGAATAACGGCCCGCTCCCGCTGGAAACCGTGCTGGAAGCCGCCCGTGACATCTGCGAGACGCTTGTCGCCGCTTTACCCTCCAGCCCGGCGGAGGGCAAAGCCGATCCGCGCTGGTACTGGGCTGCGCCGGTGCTGCTCGATGCGCAGGGCGGGCTACTGGCGTGGTGTAAAGATCCACAAGGCTGGCGGGCGCTGGTGACGCCTGATGCGGATGACGACTCCCACTTCACCGCGCATCTGGAACAGCTGACAGACGCCGCCGAGGGACGCCTTACGCTCGGGCCGAAGCCAGACGATCTGGTGGACGTGCTCGCGCTGTTCGCGCTTGGCGGGCCTGGTACCTGCGCATTGCGTGCGTTACAGAGGCTGGATCCGCAGACGTCGTGCGACAGCATGGCCCTTCTCACCGGTGCGGCGACCATCGCCTCGGGGTTCAGAACCCTGTTCAACATGCCGGAGACCATTGCGATGCTGCGTGGCGCAAGTGAGGAGACCTACTGGCGTTTAACGCTGAAATATGGAGTTGAGGGCAATCTGCAATCCATGCTGGATGAATATGTCCATACGCTCCGGGAATCGCCTGGCGTGCAGGGATCTGGCGTCGCGGCACAGGTGGCCACCCTGTCCGCGCATATCCAGTCTGTTCTATCGTTGCGTGTCTCCCGGCTGCATCTGGACGCGCTGGAGGCTAACGATGCGGGCTTTGAGCGTGTAGAGTTTTCGACCCGCTGCCGCTTTGCGCTGCGGTTTGGTGATATCCGGGATGACAATAACGACGCGCTGGTACGGGCAGAAAGCGTTCGCGATGCTTTCAATTCGCCGTTTCGCCCGTTTGTACTGGCTTCCACGTCCATTGGCCAGGAAGGGCTCGATTTTCATACGTGGTGCCATGCGGTGATGCACTGGAATCTTCCTGCAAATCCTGTCGATTTAGAGCAACGCGAGGGCCGGGTGCATCGTTACAAAGGGCATGCGGTGCGGAAAAATATCGCGCATGCTTATGGCATAGCGAGCCTTAAGGGCCACAACGCGGGCGACCCGTGGCAAACCCTTTTTGCGCGGGCAGCGCAGGACAGAGCGCCTGGGCAGTCCGAACTTATCCCTTACTGGATCTTTGAGAACGGCCCGGCGCGCGTGGAGCGCCGTATTCCCGTGCTGCCTTACAGCCGGGAAACCGGCAAGCTCAAAAGACTGAAGCAGGGGCTCGCGTTGTATCGCCTGGCGTTCGGACAGCCGAGACAGGAGGACTTACTCTCAAGTCTCAGCCATAACGCCCCGATCTCTGAAGACGCCCTTGCCGGCGGGCTGATATCACTTAAGCCGCCCGGCCGGTCCGGTAAAGCGTAACGCCGGTTACGGCGCAATCTCCTGCCCGCGATAATCGATAAACCGGCACTGCAGGTAAACGCAGCGTGCTGTTGCTGCATCCCGGCTGGGTCCAGACCGATATGGGCGGCGAACGCGCGCCGGTGACGGTAGACGAAAGCGCGGCTGGGCTTAAAAACGTTATCAACGCCGCGCTGGATAATCTGCAGCGCCGATGTCACCGCGAATGAGCGCGCCAGCGAATTCAGCGCGCTCTTACTGGCGCGGTAGAGCGCCATGTCGCCGGTATCGTTATTCGTAAAGCTTGCGGTACTGGAAGACATAAACGCAATGACACCGCCTTCACGGACCTGCGAGAGCATCGTCTCCGCGAGTCGCACCGGCGCGATAGCGTTGGTCAGAAAGAGTGTGGCGATCTCCTGTTCGGTGGCCTGCGATATGCTCTGATGATCGGGGCCAAAAATACCGGCGTTGACGATGAGCGCGTCAAAGGTCACAGCGCTGAGGTGTTCTTTGAGGTGGACTACGCTTGCCGTGTCGGTCATATCGACGATTTGCGTGGTGATACGCGGATGGGTGTCTTTGTGCGTTGCGTCACGCACCGTCGCTATCACGTCGGCGCCCTCCTGCGCGAAAGCATTCGCCAGACCGCGGCCAATCCCGCGCGATGCGCCGATAATCAGGATATGTTGTACAGTCATGATTTTTTAACCTGCAATAATAATGAACCCATACTGATGGGCTAAATCACTCCGCAAGGCGGTAGACCCCTGCTCCCCAGTAGCCTTTTTCCGGTTTACGGATTTCACGCCAGCCCTGACGAACAAGGCTGCGGGCAATCAAACGATTCATGATGCCATGCCCCATCAAAAGCACCGGACTTTGCGCGTTACCGGCAAGCGCAGCGAGATTTTGCGCAGCCATTGCCGCGCGTGCTTTTGCGGCATGCAGCGTTTCAGCATTGCCCGATAATCCGCACAGCCATAACATGCGGAAAATGCCACTCCAGGCCAGCGGCGACAAACGCAGCCTGCCAATACTGTGCACCGGCAGTTCTGCCTCCCGGTATAGCGCATCGGTTTGCACTGGATCACAACCCATTGTTTTTAGAGAAGAGAGGGCACGAGGTAAATCGCTGCTGATAACAATGCCCGCTCTGGCTGCTAACGCGCGGCTTGCCTCAGGCGGTAAGTCATTCCCCGTACCGGCCTCGTTATAACGGCTTATCCAGCCTGGCATATCGCGGGAGCCGATCGCGCCTGAATGCGCTATATCAGGGCTGCCGTGACGCATCAGAATAATTTCCATATCTTCCATTCCACGGGTGGTTTACCTGGCGTGAAAAAAATATCCCACCAGCGCCAGTACCACCACAATAACGCCTGAGAAAATCGCTCCGCTGGCCCATGCGAAGGGAGCGATCTCTTCTTCTTTTTTGATATCCGCGTAACGCTTTAGTGCCTGCTCTGCCAGGGGCGCGTCAATCTCTTCGAACTGCTTTTCATAGCCTTTGGCTTTAAGCCGCGAGGCTTTTTCGGTATCGGCTTTATCGAACGCAAACAGCTGAGTGCCTTTCTTATAGAAGACAAATGTGGTCATGGTGGACTCCTGTCGTGGTGACGCGCTATGCCTAACATACCGGAGCGGAATACATTTTGTACATGAATACCTTAAAGCGCTTTTAGCAGAAAAGCAGACCGTCGCTGATACATACAACCATGAATAAGTGTCCATCAGCCGGAATGGAAAAACAGAGGAAGTGGTGGCGGGGAATTATTCGCAGGGCGGTCGGGCATACAGGGAATGATCGGTAATCCGCCTGTAAAAACGCCCGGTACAGGTACCGGGCGTGGCATAAAAAATAACGTTTTTTATCTGCTAATCAGAAGCTCTGCCAGTCGTTATCTGATACCGCGGCGGCGGCGGGCACCGGGCGCAGCGTTTTGATTGGCGTCACCGGCGCGGCGACATGACGCGCCGCGCTTTTCGCATGACTGGCGGCGGCGATGGTAAATGCACCAACCAGCTGGTTCAGGGATGCGGCCTGCTCCATCAGCGACTGCGACGCCGCCGAAGCCTGCTCGACCAGCGCGGCGTTCTGCTGGGTTACATCGTCCATCTGGTTGACGGCCAGATGCACCTGATTGATGCCCTGCGCCTGCTCCTGCGCGGCGACCGAAATCTCATCAACAATATCCGTTACCTGACGCACCGCCTCGGTCATTTTGCCGATATTCTGGCCGACGCCTTCCGCCTGCGCGGAACCGGTTTCGACGTATTGCATTGAGTTCTCAATCAGTTCTTTGATTTCCCGCGCGGAGGAGGACGAACGCTGCGCCAGCGTGCGCACTTCACCGGCCACCACGGCAAACCCTCTGCCCTGCTCGCCCGCACGCGCGGCTTCTACCGCAGCGTTGAGCGCCAGGATGTTGGTCTGGAAGGCAATCCCCTCGATCATCGCGATAATGTCGGTGATTTTCGAGGAACTGTCGCGAATACTGCTCATGGTCGTCAGCATGGTATTGACGCGCGACTGGCTGTCTTCCGAAATATCACGCGCGTTTTTCGCAAGCTGGCTCGCAAGCTGGGTATTTTCCGCAGTCTGACGCACGGTTTCGCTCAGCTCTGACATGCTGGCGGCAGTCTGCTCCAGCGAAGCGGCCTGTTCTTCTGTGCGCGACGAGAGATCTTCGTTACCGGCGGAGATCTGCCCGGAGGCCGAGCTGACCGACTGCGCGGACGCTTCGACAGCGGCGAGTGATGAAGCCACATTGGCTGCCAGCGTATTGTACGCTTTGGCCGTCTGGCCTATCTCATCCTTACGGGAATCGTCAGCGCGCAGTGTCAGATCAAGATGCTCGCTCGCCGTTTCCAGCGTCTGGCGCATGCTGTTGAGCTGGTTGCGAATCGAGAAGATGGTCTTCAGCGTGAAAAAGCCGAGAATAAGGATGACCACTGCCGAGCCGCCAATCAGCGTCCAGAGCGTCTGGTAATAGGAGCTATCATTTTCCTTACGCAGCGTTTTGCCGACGTCAATGTTGACCCCCAGCTGTTTCTGGTACAGCGCGATCAACTGACGCGCGGCACCGCCGACACCGTTGTCATCACGCAGTGCGGCGAGCGCGAGAGCGTTGTTGTGTGCACGCGAGCTCTCTAAAAATGCCGGTAACCGGGACTGAACCGTCTGAATCAGCGTACCGGCGCTTTCAGAAATCTGCCGGTCTTCCTCGCTGGAGATTTCATTTTGCAGGTAAAACTGGTTCTGCGTGGTGATGCGGTTAATGACCGTATCAATCTCTTTTTCAATCTCGGCCTGACCTGATGCGTCAGCGGTATTCTGGTGGCGGTAGAGCCAGATAATCAACGTATTACTACCATCAATCATTTTGCCGATATCAAGCACCGACGGAAGTGTGTTTTCCTGGACGTACTGGAACCTTGCCTGAAAATTGCTGACGACCACCACCGACGTAATCACCATAGCGATCAGTGCAGCAGAAAGTAATGAAAACGTCAGCATAAGACGTTGTGTAATGGACATGGAGTGTTTCCTCGGTGATGCTTATTTTTGCTGTATGGAGCCAGTGCTTAAATCAAACCGGCACAACGAATATCGGCAGCCAGGCATGCAATAATTAGCCTCCGGCAGACGCTTTCTCGTATGCCCATGATTAACAAAACATTAAATTTTTTAAAGTAATGGCCTGGAAATGGTGTGGGAATTTGTTGCGGTGCTTTTTTAGGCTCGCCATGGCGCTTTGCTCTAAGGTTTATGTCAGTAAGCGAAAGCCTGTGCGCCGTTGCGCAGGCGTCGGCACACCTCAGGAGGCCTTTGTGATCACACTGTGTAACGCCTGCGGCACGTCATATCAGGTTGACAATGCCCGGCCGCAACGCTGCAAAATTTGCGACGATGAGCGGCAGTTTGTCCCGGTGACGGGGCAGCAATGGGTAGCGCGCGATGCGCTGCTGGCGACGCATTCCAATAAATGGAAGCAGCATACCCCGGATCTTTTCAGCATCCGGACGGTGCCGGATTTTGCGATTGGCCAGCGTGCGTTTCTGCTGCGTACCCCGCAGGGAAATATTCTCTGGGACTGCGTCGCCACCCTGGATGACGCCACAAAAACCCTGATTGCCGCGCTGGGCGGTCTGATGGCCATTGCCATTTCGCATCCGCACTTTTACACCACCATGCAGGACTGGGCGGCTGCCTTTAACGCGCCGGTGTATCTGCATGCCAGCGACCGCGAATGGATAATGCGCGACAGCCCGTTTATCCGGCTCTGGGAGGGAGATGAACTGACACTGGCTGAGGATATCCGCGTGATTTGCCTCGGCGGCCATTTTGCCGGTGGCTGCGTACTGCATGACGCGCGCGGCGACGGCCTGCTGCTGACCGGTGATATTTTGCAGGTGACGCCGGGCACGAAGAGCGTCTCATTTATGTGGAGTTACCCGAATATGCTGCCGCTACCGGCCGCCACCGTCAGCGCAATGACAGACCGGCTGCGAGGCGTGCCATTTTCGACGCTATGGGGCGCGTTTGAAGGCCGTGAAATCACTGCCGACGCCAGCGAGCGGGTGCGCCGTTCGGGCGAAAAATATGTGGCGTGTCTCAATCGTGCGGATTAACGCTTTTTTATTTCGTGACGCTCAGGCCCGTTCATACGCGACCCGACCATCAACATAGGTGCGGTATATCGCGCGATCGTCACCCAGCGTCATCATCACGAAAAGCTTATCAAACAGGGTCGCGGAATTGTCATAGCGGAGCTGCTGCAGCGGCGTTGAGGTCGGATCCAGCACCACAAAATCGGCCTCTTTGCCGGGCATGAAGTTACCAATAAGATGATCAAGCCCCAGCGCTTTCGCGCCGCCGAGCGTGGCAAGATAGAACGCCTCGTCAGCGGTTAACGGATAGCCCTGCAACTGCCCGACTTTGTATGCCTCGTTCAGCGTTTGCAGCATGTTGAACGTGGTTCCCGCGCCGATGTCCGTCCCGATACCGACGTTCACTTTTTTCTGCCACGCTTTTGGCAGATTAAACAAACCGCTGCCGAGATAGAGATTAGATGTGGGGCAGAAAGCGATGCTGGAGCCCGTGTCTCGCAGGCGATCCCACTCGCGCTCTTTAAGATGAACACAGTGCGCGAAGATGCAGTTGTGCCCGGTCAGGCCATAGTGGTGATACACATCCAGATAGCCGTCACGCTCCGGATACAGCGTTTTCACCCAGTCAATTTCGGCGTTGTTCTCTGATAAATGCGTCTGGAACCAGGTATCCGGATATTCTTCGCGCAGGCGCTGCGCCATCGCCAGTTGTTCCGGTGTCGAGGTCGGGGCAAAACGCGGCGTGATGGCATACAGCAGCCGCCCTTTTTTATGCCAGCGTTCAATCAGCGCCTTGCTCTGTTCATAACTGCTTTGCGCATCATCCAGTAGCCAGTCGGGCGCGTTGCGATCCATCATGACTTTACCGGCGATAAGACGCATATTGATCTGGCTGGCTTCCTCGAACAGCGCGTCCACCGACTGCGGATGTACTGAGCCAAAAACCAGTGCCGTTGTGGTGCCGTTTCGTAATAACTGCTTAATAAAAAAAGCGGACATTTCGCGCGCGTATTCCCGATCTTTATAGCGTCGCTCGGCAGGGAACGTATATTTATTGAGCCAGTCGAGGAGCTGTTCGCCATACGCGCCGACGATTTCACTCTGTGGGTAATGAATATGCGTATCGATAAAGCCCGGCACCACCAGTTTTCCGCGGTAATCACGCACGCGGACCGTATCCGGAACCTGTTGTTTTCCTTTTTCCCACTCACCGAACCATTCAATTTTCCCGTGACGAATCAGCAGTAAGCCGTCTTCCATAAACCGCAGCGCCGGTGCTATCTCCTGAGGCGTTTCAGCGGTCCTTGTGAAATCAATAAAACTGCCGCGTACGGCTTTTAAGGTCTGTTCTGCTGACATCATCACCTCCTGCAGTCTGTCTTTTTTTCTTCTGAGACTCTCTATTGATGGGTTTTAATGCACTTTTCGTAGTATAGGATTTTCTCTCTGAGGGGCATTGCGATGGCGCACGTCATGTCCGGCGCACAGGCTGAAACGGCGTGCCTCTACCCTGCTAAGCCAAAAACCGTGCAGCGGATTAATGGTTTCACTACACCTTCGGAGTGGGACTGACGGAGTCAGGCCGTATCTCCGGCCTGCGGGTCCGCAGGAGCCGCCTGGCGGTGTAGTTACAACATACATTTAAGCGAATCTGGTTTACCCGCCCTTCGGGCGGGCGCGGGCGGCCCGGCAATGGGCAATTGCGTGCTCAGGGGTTCAGGAGAGAATCCGACGCCACAACCGTGGCCGGAAGCGACACGGGCGTTTCCGAACGGTGCCTACGGTTTCAGTGGCGGTCCAGCATGTTTGAATTGTATGTTGTAACTATAAAAAGGCGTTTGTGGTGTGCTTTTACTGGTAATGGTGACTGACAACATCGATAGTGTATTGCCGTCAGTAAGCGTAAACGTTACGCAACTACGACGCTAACAGGAGACGTTCC
>NZ_CP011049.1 GCF_000982825.1 Cronobacter sakazakii
GGGGTGTTATGTTAAAAGCCGAGGTCTGGCGGATACGGAAAAAATTATGCCGGCCGGGCTTATGCCCGCGGCAATCCGGCCGATACTTAAATTATCCTTCACAAAGGATGTGCTGCGATCCAGGCAGTTGAGTGTTTTCCGGCTCCCGGATGTGAGCCATTTTTTTGCCTTCTGATGCCTGTTAATGCATGCGGAGCTGCGCTGGTTCTTCCAAGATTGATAGACGCCAGCTTCTCTGCTGGAGCCGGCGGATTTGCCGTAAATATGAACATTTTCTTATTGTTCAGCCCGCTAAAGATGGCGGGTTTTTTACGCGTGAAATCCGGAGCCGGACATCATGCCGGCATGGCTGAAGAGCGGGCTTTTTCCCGCCCTGTCGCAGTAATATATAACGCTACATAAGGAGTAGCCGATAACCATGGCAGTACTTACATTATCCGGGCAATCTGATTCATATGTTTTCACTTAAAAATATGTTCTCCCTGAACCTCCAGCGATCAGCCATTTCGTATGACGCAATTTGTCAGAATAAGCCTGTCATTGAGTTCAGTCCGGAGGGGGTGATAAATAAAGCCAGCCCGCTTTTTCTCTCCACTATGGGGTACAGGGCTGATGAAATAATCGGTCACCACCATCGTATATTCTGCCCGCCCTCGCTGGTAAGTTCACCGGAATACAGCCAGTTCTGGCAGCGCCTTGCCAGGGGAGAAAGCTTTAGTGGCAAGTACCTGCGGCTGGCAAAGGGAAATCGTTCCGTATGGCTTGAAGCCAGTTATATCCCCGTTTCTGACAGGCGCGGCCGTGTTATCAGAGTCATTAAAATTGCTGCCGATATTTCTGAGCGCGTGCATTCTGCTCTTGAGCAGGAAGCAGTCGTAAATGCCATAAACCGTTCTATGGCCATCATCACCTTCAATCCTGAAGGGATCGTGCTTGAAGCAAATGAAAATTTCGTCAATGCCACTGGCTATAAGCGGGATGAAATCATAGGTAAGCATCATCGTCTGTTCTGTGCCGAGACGCTTTACAAAAGTGATGAATACCGACATTTCTGGGAGAGTCTGAATCAAGGTGAGTTTTTTTCTGGTCTGTTTCCACGCCTTAACCGTCAGGGAGACCCTCTGTGGTTCCGTGCAACTTATAACCCTGTCTTTAACAGTGATGGGCAGCTTTATAAAATTGTGAAATTCGCTACAGATGTTACGGCTGATGTCCTGCGAAACCAGAGAGAGCAAGAGGCTGCTGTGCATGCATGGGATATGGCCGTGCAGACCCGAGAAAGTGCGCAGAACGGTGCCAATGTTATTGAAAATAGCATCCTTATGATTGACAGAATTGCGCAGGGGATGGGGGCTGTCTCCACCGATATCTCACGGCTCAACAATCAGTCTGAAAGTATTGACGATATGGTGGAAACCATCCGGAAGTTTGCCATGCAGACAAGACTTATTGCACTGAATGCCGCGATTGAAGCAGCAAGGGCTGGCGCATCCGGAAGAAGTTTTGCGGTTGTTGCCGCAGAAGTGCGTAATCTTGCGGCGAGCGTCAGTAGCGCGACTGAAGAAATTGAGCAAGTCGTGGCCAGCAATAGTCAACTGGCCAAGGATGTTCTCTGTGGCATTGAAAACAGCCTGATGAACACTCGGGAAGGGGTTACACTCATGCGCGAAGCGGGTGAAGTTATGACCAGCATTCAGAGGAATGCTGCAGGGGTTGAGACTGCGGTTAAGGATGTCGCCATTTCAGTTAAAGCCGGATAGGCCATGGTGCATATCCCCATATCTGTCGAACATCACAGATGATCTTCTTGAGATCCTTTCCGTTGCGTCGTAATCTCTTGCTCTGAAAACGAAAAAACCACCCGGCAAGGTGGCTTTTTCGAAGGTTCGCAAGAGTTGACGCTCTTTTGAACCGCGGTAACTGGCTTGGAGGAGCACAGTCACCAAAACTGTCCTTTCAGTGTAGCCTTATCGCACCCGAAACTTCAAGACTCTCCTCCTCTAAACCTGTTACCAGTGGCTGCTGCCAGTGGCGCTTTGTCGTGTTTTTCCGGATTGGACTCAAGTTGATAGTTACCGGATAAGGCGCAGCGGTCGGACTGAACGGGGGGTTCGTGCATACAGTCCAGCTTGGAGCGAACTGCCTTCCCGGAACTGAGTGTCAGGCGTGGAATGAGACAAACGCGGCCATAACAGCGGAATGACACCGGTAAACCGAAAGGCAGGAACAGGAGAGCGCACGAGGGAGCCACCAGGGGGAAACGCCTGGTATCTTTATAGTCCTGTCGGGTTTCGCCACCACTGATTTGAGCGTCAGATTTCGTGATGCTTGTCAGGGGGGCGGAGCCTATGGAAAAACGGCTTCGCCGCGGCCTTATCGCTTCCCTGTTAAGCTTCTTTCTGGCATCTCCCAGGAAATTTCCGCCCCGCCTGTAAGCCGGTACCGCTCGCCGCAGCCGAACGACCGAGCGCAGCGAGTCAGTGAGCGAGGAAGCGGAATATATCCTGTATCGCATATTCTGCTGACGCTCCGCTGCTGCATTTTTCTCCTGCCACATGAAGCACTTCACTGATATTCGCATCCGTGCCAACATAGTAAGCCAGTATACACTCCGCTAGCGCTACGTGACTGGTTCAGGGCTGCGCCCCGAAACCCGCTAACAGCCACTGACGCGCCTGCGGCTTGTCCAACCCCGCGCCGACCGGGAAAGGTTTTCCCGCCCGTCCCGGGGTTATCAGGAGACTGTTTTGTCAGAGAAACGGAACAAGATGCTCACCATGTGGGTGACGGAGGATGAGCACAGGCGGCTACTTGAGCGCTGCGACGGCAGGCAGCTGGCGGCGTGGATGCGGCAGACCTGCCTGGACGAAAAGCCGGCTCGTACCGCAAAACTTCCTTCGATCTCGCCGGCGCTGCTGCGCCAGCTTGCCGGTATGGGCAACAACCTGAACCAGATAGCCCGCCGTGTTAACGCCGGCGTCGGTACCGGTCATGACCGGGTGCAGATTGTGGCGGCGCTGATGGCCATCGATGCCGGGCTTGAGCGGCTGCGGCACGCCGTTCTTGAGAAAGGAACGGACGATGATCGTTAAATTTCATCCACGCGGTCGCGGCGGTGGCGCCGGGCCGGTGGACTATCTGCTGGGTAAAGACCGGCAGCGTGAAGGCGCCAGCGTCCTGCAGGGGAAGCCGGAAGAAGTCCGGGAGCTGATCGACGCGTCGCCTTACGTGAAGAAATACACCTCCGGCGTCCTGTCGTTTGCGGAGGCCGATCTGCCTCCCGGCCAGCGGGAAAAACTGATGGCCAGCTTCGAGCGGGTTCTGATGCCCGGACTTGATAAAGATCAGTACAGCATTCTGTGGGTGGAGCACGAGGACAAGGGGCGTCTGGAGCTGAACTTTCTGATCCCCAATACCGAGCTGCTGACCGGCAGGCGGCTCCAGCCGTACTACGACCGCGCCGACCGGCCGCGTATCGATGCCTGGCAGACCATCGTGAACGGCAGACTGGGGCTGCACGATCCGAACGCGCCGGAAAACCGCCGGGCGCTGGTCACGCCGGCCGGACTGCCGAAAACGAAGCAGGAAGCCGCAGAAGCCATCACCCGTGGACTGCTGAGCTTAGCCTCGTCCGGGGAGCTGAAAAGCCGTCAGGACGTCACTGAGGCTCTTGAAGGTGCAGGTTTTGAGGTGGTGCGTACAACGAAAAGCAGTATCAGCATTGCCGACCCTGACGGGGGGCGAAACATCCGACTGAAGGGAGCCATCTATGAGCAGTCTTTTAACGCTGGCGAAGGACTTAGAGCAGCAATCGAAAGCGCAGCAGAAGAGTACCGGCGAGATGCTGAAAGCCGCATTCAGCGAGCACGAGCAGTCTGTCAGAGCGGAACTGAACGCAAGCGCGAGGAGAATCAGCGACGCCATCAGCGCCCACGAGCAGAGTATGAGCGAGGCGATGGAGAAAAACCGGCGGAGCGTGTTGCTGACGGCCGGGAGGACATGGCTCACCATCCTGATGGTGTCAGCGCTGCTGATCGCCACGAGCGGGAGCATTCTGTGGTGGCAGGGACGGCAGATAACCGACAATTACACACATCTTCGTCAGCAGGAAGATACCCTGGCGAAAATGACCGCCCGGACGTGGGGAGTACGCTATCAGGAGAGCAACGACGGCCGGAGGTTCCTTATCCTGCCGCCGGGGATGCAAGCCGAAGCCATCCCCTACGACGGGACGACCTGGATCCGCCTGAAACAGGAGTAGCGGAAAATGACAGAGCTGGAAAAGCAGTTGCTGAGCGCATTAGAGCAGCTACAGCAGGACTACTCGCAAAGGCTGGACGAATGGGAGAGCGCCTTCGCGGAATGGCGGAGCATGTGTGGACTTATGCAACGGGAGAACGCGGTGCTGAACGAGCGCGTGTCGGACTTGAGCACGCAGGTGCTGAGTTTAAGCGAGCAGCTGCGCCGCTTGTCCGGGAACTGAATGCCATCGAGGAGAAGGCTGCACTGGAGTATCAGCGTCAGAACGAGCTGGAGCTGACGCTCCGACAGAAGCAGAAGAGTTTCGATGGTCCGAAGATGAGGTGACAGCCCGCACGAAGAAGGGCTCATCGCGTTCCTGCTAAATAGGCTGACTACCGGAATGGTAGTGACTTATCCCGGAGGAAGTGATGAAAATTCTCAACGTTATTGAAGCCCTGCTGAACTGTTTTTACCTGGTGATGGAGCTGTGTGAGTTGCCGGAGAGGCATTTGCCGGTTTTTAAGGCGTTCGCGCTGATTTTAGTGTGACTTTACGCTGCATGCATCTGGCTGCATGACTATGCATCAGTGTAATATCCAGCGGCTGCGTTTTTGGTGTTTTTTCGTCATGTCTGTCGCCACTTTCTCGCGTCTGGCACCGGAAACGCAGCCAACCCCGTTTCTGCGGTGCGGGCAA
>NZ_CP011050.1 GCF_000982825.1 Cronobacter sakazakii
TACCGGTGAGAACGGGCCAGGAGGAACATCGATGCCGGTCAGATAATTTTATCGGAGGGAAAGAGTGTGAGAGAAGATGTTGAGTTTCGAGTCCGGGCTTTTCGTAAGGCTCTGGAGCTGGCCCGGGACTGCCCGGAGGAGTGCCGTCACCTGGGACGATGGGAAACGGAGTTGCATAATTTTCCGCACGGCAGCTGCGATATGGCCAGTAATTGTCTTGCACAGTATCTCACGGATAATAAATGTGGCCATCCCTGCATTATTTACATGAATGGCAGCAGGCTGGAAAACTCGCCTGTTCACGCCCATGTAATTGTCATGCTGGACGGTGAGTACATAGATTTGACGCTGGAGCAGTTTGAAGGATATCCGGACTACATCGTGAGTGAACCCATCGAGTCGCAAGGGGTGATAGGCACCCTGTTACGAAGAATTGGGGAAGTCGAAGGACCCATAGAAACGCGTCCAATAAAACTCTCGTCGTCCAGGGAACGTGGAGATGATATGTACGTATGGCTCCGCGATAAGGCAGATCAAATCCTTGAGGAAGAGAAAAACAGAGCGGTCGACACGGAACCCGGGTGCCCCGTGGAAAAAATCGTTATTGGATATACGGAACAAGATTAAATCAGTAACCGCCGTACGGCCTGTTACTGCTACGAAGATACAGCCCGTTTCCGGGCTGTATTCGCAGTCAGGAGCCGCTGCCGGTTTACTCTGCATCGATGGCCAGCAATACCATCAACAGTAACGCGATCGGGCACCTGACAGTCAACCGCCCCGGATACACTGCCCGGCATCCGAGAGCCAGGTACAGGTCCTCATAATTACGCCAGGCACTTTCGGTACCTTTTTCCCGGTACTCACTTCTTGCCACTTCCGTTCTGTATGCCAGCTGTGCCAGCGGGATAATGTCATTAAACATTTCAAAACTCCTGTCGGTATCGGGGAACTCCCCCCATTCAGGATCGCGTCACGACGGAGACGACTGCCAGAAATTAAAGCAAACAAAAAGGCATATGCTAGGCATATGCAAATCATTTTCAACCTTGTATAATGCACCTGTACGGGCAGATCTGCCCGGGTATCCGAAGAGGAAAGAGTATGCGTACTGTGTCTGTATTTAAAAATGGCCAGAACCGGGCTATCCGGCTGCCGCGGGATATGGATTTTGAGGGCGTCAGCGAGCTGGAAATCATCCGGGAAGGCGACAGTATCATCCTGCGTCCCGTCCGCCCGACGTGGGGCTCCTTCGCGCAGCTCGACAAAGCAGATCCGGACTTTATGGCGGAGCGCGCCGACGTGGTCAGCGACGAAGGACGATTTGACCTGTGAAAAAGACCTATATGCTCGATACCAATATCTGTTCATTCATCATGCGTGAACAGCCCGAAGCGGTACTGAAGCAGCTGGAGCAGACGGTACTGCGGGGACACCGGATTGTCGTCTCAGCCATTACCTATGCCGAAATGCGGTTCGGTGCCATCGGCAAAAAAGCCTCCCCGCGTCACGCGGTGCTGGTTGAGGCATTCTGTGCGCGGCTTGATGCCGTTCTGGCGTGGGACCGGGCCGCGGTGGACGCGACCACAGAAATCAAGGCGGCGCTGACCGCGGCCGGCACCCCGATAGGTCCGAATGATACGGCGATTGCCGGGCATGCCATTGCAGCCGGCGCCGTACTGGTTACCAATAATGTGCGTGAATTTGAACGTGTTCCGGGACTGATGCTGGAAGACTGGACGAAATAACCCGAGCTGCCGCTGAGGGCAGCCGGTAAATGAAAAGGACAGGCTGATATGGGCGTAAAACTCACGGAGACGCGGATTAACACGCTGCTCTCCACCCTCAATGATCTTATCTGTGAGGATGGTCTGCTGACGCGGGAACAGCGTGAAAATATGGTCATGACCGTGGCCACGATCGGAGGTCTTAACGAGCGGATACGTCAGGCTACGGCAGAAAAAGAAGCACGCAAACAGGCGAAGGCCGAAAAGCCGCCTAAAAAACCACGTGAACCCGACCTGGTGTTTCCGCGTAGCGGAAAGCCCTGGGCCAGTGAAGATCTCGATTTGATACATGGCATCATCGATGGCATTCCGGACGAAGAAATCGATAACCAGGTGCTGTGGCTGTCTGAGAAGCAGGGCCGCACGCCTTACGCCATCGCGTTGAAAATTGTGAGTGAAGGGCGTCTGGATGAAGAGTGGGCGAAACGCTGGCAGCCTGCCGCGAAGGAGATCCGTGAAAAACATGCACAGCAGCTGGAAAAGGTACAAACGTACCAGGAGAGCTGATGCGTGTGCCCGGCAACGGCTCGCGCATCGGTGGAATATGACATGGCCATACATCTCATCACGACGTGCAGCAGCAGTAAAGCAGCTGCGCCGGGAAGCAGGGTGTTTCCTTATCACAACACCGATCTCAGCGCCGCAATGGCAACCTGGCGGGCTCTGCTGAACAGTGAAAGCAGCGCCGCGAAATTCACAACCAGAGAACTCTACCGCGGCACACACTGGAAACGGGCTGTGTCGGCAATGACATGCTGGCCAGAAACCGAGTTGTGGGTGATATCCGCAGGTCTGGGATTGCGGCATGCCACCGATCCGGCGTTGCCCTATGAGGCGACATTCCATGCCATGACGCATGCGCCTGCCGCCGTATGGAAAAGTCTGACGACGCAGCCACCGTTTCCCGGTCGCTGCGCCTCGATAGCGGAGCTGATGCACACATATCCGGGCGACAACTTTGTTATTGCCGGCTCGCCGGTGTATATCAGCGCAGCGGAGAAAGACATCGTTACGGGGCTTGACGCTCTGGATTCTGCTCCGGTGCAGCTGACAGTGGTGACGTCAAAGAAGTATACCGGACCGCTGCAAACGTATGTTGCTGCAAGCAACGCTGGCATGCTGTCACAGTTGAACGCAAACATGACAACACTGAACATTAGTTATGCGTTAAATATTATCAAAGGTCTCATTACTGCCAGACAATATTAATTTTTTCATCGAACGATCGCTGCAAAAAAAAGAGACCGAATGATATTTACAATATACGTTCAGTGGAAAATGGAGCCTCATTATTACTCCTTCATACTGGCGGCGTTACCCGGCCAGCATTATGCACAAAAATAGATCGCCCGAACTTATTTGATGGTTTTATTGCGGTATTACCTGTAAAGTAAATAGTTCCATTGCCGATAACAAGCAAAGCTCTTGTTAATTATTTTATCGGCTCCAGGTTATGAACGATTTTCATCTTTTCAGTATTTATCTTTCGCAGAAAAACAAAATTCAGGCTATGCTGATCCTTCGCGATAAATCAGAATTTGCGGCCAGAAAAATAATGGAAAAGGCATATATACGAGTGCCGGCATGCACCGGGCGGATATTCTGGAACTGGGTGCAGAGTTATATTTACACTGCCTGTCGCAGTGAGCAGGAGAATACGTTTGAAGGTACTGTCAACCATTCACAAAATTCCTTTCAGAGCACTGCAGCGAATGACACTGCTGAATCCCGGAGCAGTGGATTTGGTGAAACTCCTGGCGATGCTGGCCATGCTCCTCGATCACTTCAACACGCTGTTTCTGAGCCCGCTGCGGCCGGAACTGTATGCGCTCGGCAGAGCGGCCTTCCCGTTGTTCAGTCTGATCTGGGCCATCAACGTAAACAGGAAGCCGGAACGTCTGCAGTTTCAGGCAAACCGGTTATGGCTGTGGGCAGTAGTAACCCAGCCGGTATTCATGCTGGCATTTCGCCAACTCGATCCGTGGTACGCGCTGAATATTCTCTTCGTATTTGCCGGCACAACACAACTCCTGGCCTGGCACCGACAGTCCGGAACCTGTGGCCTCGCCGCAGGTACAGCTCTGCTGGCGGTACTTGCCTGGCCATTGTCGCCGGCAAGCTATGGTCTGCAGGGCGAAATTCTGACGGTGGGGCTGGCTGTAATCGCCGGCAGCGCATCAGCGCAGGTTCGGTACTGTGCCGGCTGGGCAGTTTTCCTGTCGCTGGTAACCCTCAACGGCGCCTCACATCTTGCCACCATGCCTGTGGCGACACTTGTGTTTGCCACGTTACCGACGTGTCTTTTTCCCTGGATGGTCGTGACTGCCGCACAGCAGCTCATGGCGGACAAACACCGGCGCTGGCTTCCGGCCCGGTTCTTTTATCCGGTTTATGCGGGGCATCTCCTGCTCGCCGGAACGATAGTGTATTTTGTTTAAACAGAAGAGGTCTGCCTGTTCTCTACAGGCCTGATAAACCATTAAAAAGGCGATCTGATGCGAAGCGATGACGTTGTCTTCACGTATGAAACAGTGACTAATGAAACCGAGCGGCTTATTACTGAATACGCAGCCTCAGTACGAGAATTGCCTGAGAAAAAGGAGGCATGTTATGCAGCGGCGTGTGGAACTCTTGAACTGTGGCTGAGCCTTACAAAACATCAAAATAATCCCGATGCAGCAAGACTTCTGCACCTCACGTCTGAGATATTAAAGCTACGATGATTGCCTGTCGGGATGTCTGAAGGTAAATGCTCTTACTTTATTAATAAGTTAATAAGTTAATAAGTTAATAAGTTAATGTGCATACTGATTGGGGTGCGTCAGCTTACCCTCCATCTCTTATGGGGTTGATGTGTGGCGGTTAGATATACCGTACCCCCTTCTCAGATCTGGCTTCTATCCCGGACAGACTGCATGTACATTTACTTTCCGAATCTCTGATTAAGTCTTTTGGTCAGCACTTCTATGGATTCTTTACGCTTTGAGAAAATGTCGTTCACAACATACTCCATTATCTCAAATGCATCCTCGATATCTCTTACTTTAACTTCGTCGAGTGTATGACTGCCGGCATTACCGAGAAATTTAATCGCCATTAACGGGCTGGCATAGTCTGAATAGTTGTCGGGCAGATGCTTTTCGAGTCGCTCATGTAGAACAATCCTTTTGCCTTTGTCATTCCGTTCAGGAACGCCGATAGCTGTCAGCAAACGCTCGACAGTAATCCGAATCAGGTTGGCCGCCGAACCCGGCTGCGCCAGGTAAACCGAAAATGATGCAGCAAGCGGTTCTGAGATTTCTTCCGGACATTCAACTTTAATTGTGAAAGGGTTAAGCGCTGGCACAAAGTTGACGGGCTTGAATACCTGCCAGTATACCGTACCCTTTTCATGTTCCCAGCCAGATTCATAACGGCTTATACCAGAGCAGCACACAACTTCCCGACATTGGGATCGCGAGCATTTTGCCATACAACAAAATACACCAGAATACATATCAGCCTCAAACCACAACTCGTCCTGCATTCCCCGGTTCTCAGAGGTAGGTGCCTCATAGAGAGATTCTTGAATTATTTCCAGAGTCAGCTGCCCACAGGCCGGGCATGGCCATTCAACCTGTCCAGTCTTATCGAAAGCTTTCGAAAGTTTATGTATTCTCATCATTAATTACTTTTCATAAGATTAAATTCATACCTGTTAAGCTTTCTAACAGGCCAGCGTAATATGCACTAACCATACGACACGGGCTCGTTATGACAAAATGAAATAGTGAAAGTTACCGACATGTCGTGAACGCAGACAAACAAACAATTATAAGGAAAGAAACAATGTCAAAATCCGGCAATTCAGGCACAACGAAAACGGGTGGCCGCGGTCCATCAAGCCATCCGGGACAGGGCGGGAACTGGCCAAGCACAACAGGTAACCCCTCCGGTCGCGACAGAGGTAATGCGCCCCCGAAAAGAAAATAAGTCAGCTGGTACATCTCATCCCCATGTTCAAACACCGGTTATTATCATGCCCGAAGGGCATAAAAGGCGGCTCATTTTCCCCCAGGAAGAAGCTGCCTTCAAACCACCGGGCCCTGCTTCATTTCATATGCCTTAGCCACTTAAGTTAGCAACTTATTATGTTAATAAGCATTATCCCGCTGAGCTGGCCTCTTACTACTCATCTTGATGGTTCCCGTGCATGCATTGGGTGTCCGGGTGAAAACTGGGTCAGAGTTTCATACAGCGCGGTCAAGAGTTCAGCCAGCTGCGGGCAGGGTGAGAAGCAAGGTAAACATTTACGGAATCCGTACCGTTACGCGTCAAGCCTGTATATAATTTTATCCGGAAAGGGAGAAGATTATGATCATCAGTGAGAAAGACTTATATAACGCAGGCTTTAGTGAACGCGATGTTGAAAACCTGAAGAGTCGGGTCTCTCATGGAGGAGGCACTATGGACGCGCTCATCTCTGCGCTTTCCCGTCGCTTTCGGGTTTCAGTATGGGTAACGGTGGGCCTGATACTGGTAATGCTATGTGTACTGCTTGCCGGCAACCGTACCCATATTGTTTCAGGTGGTGTGAGTGCTGTTATAGCGCTGGTAATTGTATGGGCAACGTTTCCACCTTCTCTTGGTATGAAAGCCCGCCGGCTGGAGAAATTTATTTCTCGCCGGGATCGATAGATAATAAATTTACCGCAACGCTGGCGGTAAGCCCCCATCCAGCGATATTCAGAGCCATCATCGGACGTGAGGTTTTGGAGACCTTTCTGAAAAAGTCGGGTCTTGTCCAGTACCAGAGGCGCTGCACCTCTGGCCTTAATCGAAGCCCGTACATGCCATAAACGTCACTGACGAGAGTGACGGCTTTATAGGCACCCAGCCCCTGCTGACGACTGAACCCCAGGAACTCAGCAACTTCCATAGAGCCGTCAGCGAAAATACCTTCTGTCTTTTTATCATCAAGTAAAGTGCGGGCTGCTGCCTTGGTAATGGTGTTAACGCCATTCACAATAATGATTGCCCCGGCAATCACGCCCATCGGTGTCATGGTGGCCATCATCGTAATCCCGCCGAAAATCGCAATACCGCCGATGACGACGTCCACCCCGGAAATGATGTAACCGATGATTTTGTTTTCTTCCTTGACGACTTTTACCTCGGCATAGAGCTTTGCGTAACCAGATTTCAGCGCCCGGGATTGCTCAAGAAGGCTGTCATTTTCTGCACGAAGCGTTTTAATGCAGGCCATACACTCATCATCTGTTTTTGCGCGTCTTGCCGCTTCAAACTGATTCATGATGACTGACTTGATCTCGTCAACAAACTGCAGCCGCGAAAGTCCGTCATGCAGATGCATGGACGCCACGGTATTTGCGGTATTAACGAGTTTCCGTGCTTCAAGGTTAATCATGGTATCAGACCATGCACGGCGGTTCTGACCGGGGAAAAGGAGCGTGTCCATTTTATGTCCTTATTGATGCCTTCTCACAGCATATCCCCGGACATGAAATTTTCAACTTTGCGCGATCTGAATCGTCTGGATGATCGAATTCTTCATGAAGACAGCGGCCTCTGCGCCCGATAAACATGCCCGAAGGGCATAAAAGGCGGCTCACAGACCTTCCATATGGCGCTGCCTTCAAACCGCCGGGCCCTGCTTACTGTCATATGCCACAAGCCCCCCCCCGTCCTGCCAGGCCATAAACCCCTTTAAAACCACGTAAACGCCTCCCTGCGCCTTCGGAGTGGGACGGACGTAGTCCGGCCGTATCTCCGGCTTGGCGGACCCGTCAGGGGCCGCTTAGCGGCGTAGTTACAACATCCGCTAAAGCGGCTCCTGTTCCGGGCCTTCGGCCCGGGGCGGGCGCGGCTTTTTAGTGGGTGGATGCGGGCTCCCTGCGTTCAGGTACGGCGCGAGGGTTTCAGCGTGGCCGGACGTGGCACTCTGGCTTCAGAACGGCGATGGTGCCGCCGGGGCATAAACTACTTCAATTTTTTGTGTGTTGTAACTAAACCTGCTGCTGTGCACCGGCCCCGTGCCCGGCGCGGAGCGCAGGGAGCTACTTCTGGTTTTCCCCGTTATCCACGGGATAAGTGGGCTGAAATAAGGGTTCTCTTATGAATATAAGTAAGGGGTGAAACCCCTGATTGAATTGCGCCTAACACGAAGCTGGTTGCAGCTAAACCCTTTTTCCTGTTTGCGGATAAGTGTGGATAACATCATCTGCGCGGCGGCCGGCGGGATAATTCCGCCGGAACGGGTAACGACGGCCATAACGTTCGGGTGTTTTTTGTGCAGTGAAAGTGTGCGGACGTGGGGAAGCCTCCGCAGCAAAGCGGAGAATCAAAAAACGGGGTCAGTGGAGAGGTGGCGCCGCGGCCGGTGCGTCCAGATTCACCAGTTCGAGCTGATAGAGCTGCTGCCAGACCATCTTTTCAAACTGCTGTGATGAAACCATGCCGGCACGCTCCCCGAGGCTGCGGTAGAGGCGCTCTGCCACCTGGCGCTTGCGCTCATCGAACGGCAGCTGCTCCAGACGACGTCGCTGTTTGCCTTCCAGCGCACGCGTGCGGCGACTCAGGACAGTCCGGTTGCGGCAGCTTTCATACCAGCGGCGGCGGGCAGCCTTCAGGCTCAGGGTTTCGCCTGGCTGCAGCATACCGTCGCGGATGGCCTGCCGGCGCGCTTCCTGCTCGGCGCGAAGCCTGTCCATGTTAATGCCGGTCAGCTGCCAGCCCGCCTCGGTGAGCAGGACATGTTTCGGGAAACGGCAGCCGTTCATCAGGTCCCACTCGGTCGCCGGCGCATCGATGACGCCGAACAGGCAGAGCAGTCGGATGGCCCGGGACACACGGGAAACGGTCACCGCCTTTTCACGGATGATGGTGCCGTTCTCGTCACGCGGGCTCAGGGCTTCCGCCAGTCTGGAGACATTAAGGGTGATGATATCGGTGGCCAGGTCCGCCGCGTTAACGAACACCACGAACAGGGCATCGATCAGGCGGCGCATCTCCGGGCGAAGGGCGCGTTTGCGGCCGCAGGCATGGCGCAGTATCACAAAGCGAATATCGGCAGACACGCGACGGCGTACCTGCCAGTGACCCGTTTTACGATCGTGCAGCATGAGGTTACGCAGCGCGCGGCCGTGTTCACCACTCAGGGGTTTGTAGTGCGCCGGACGCAGGTAAACCGGGTCAGGGCATTTGCAGGCCGTGGAATGGATGCCACGGTGGCGCCGGTCGGCGGGGGGATCAGATTATCATTCACGCCGGCCTTTTCTTATGGCGGCCGGGTGTTGTGTTATGTAATGCATGCGTTATAATCCTTCACAGGCTACCAGCCTGCTTTTGGGCCCCCTGAATATCTGAAGATTCCGCCAAGTTTCTGTACAGATTTCAGGGGGTTTTTGCATTCGGGCTCCGGCAACTGCCTTTCCCGCTCCTGAGCGTCTTACGGACGCGCCCAATCCTTTTGTCCTTCCTTCTCCGTCCGGTCGCATTAACGAACGCAGAAGTTTTTTCTGCCTTATCTGTCCGGCTTCAGCCTCACCACAGGCTTTCACCGCATCCGCTCATTTCCGGTCACCACACCAGTCCCGAGCGGGCAATTTCAGTTAAGTCAGAAATTTAAAATATATCAGCCAGATACCTCACCACAGGCGTCCCGGCTCGCAGAAGTCTACCGCTTTGCCTGCTAATTTTCTACCTGTCACCGCTCAGCAAGTGTGCGACTGCTGAAAATTTTCATGTTCCGGGAAAAATACCGTGACCGGCATCTCCTTTCAGGCTTCAGAAGGCGGTATCAAAACCTGTCGGAAAAAACCGGGAGGGCTCGCCGCAGACTCAGACCGTGAACGGTCTGAGCAAGGAAGCGCAGGGGAACTCAGGCTGCATGAGAGAGAAGGATGCACTGCGTTAAGAATGATGATTCTGGCGGAAATGCCATCATACGCAGTCTGACAGGTAAAATTATTGCGACGTCTGTTCAGCTTTTCTGATGGCCAGCTGAATCTCTTCTGCGGTTTCGCCTCCTTCCAGCACGGTGATGTTGTCTGGCGTCGCGCCAGTCACCGGCATAATGATAAGAGCTGGCGCCCCGATAAGTCCCAGCTGCTTCGCCAGCGCGTCGTTGCGCGAAAGCGCGGCGCTGTTATCCGGTATGCTGTTTGCCACAAAGCCCGCGGCCATTGCTGCGTTATCAATATCCTCTGTGGTGAGTTCACCGTTCATGTGCATGGTGTTGAACAGTTTGTTGTGATACGTCATGTAAGCCTGTTCACCTTTCGCTTTCCACACTGCCAGGCCGCGCTGAGCCGCCTGTTCCGATGAAGGCCATTCCCCGGCATAAATGGTCCACGCCTTAAAGACGAAACGAACTCCCGGGTTCGTTTTCATTACCTTTTCGATTTCCCAGGTCATTTTGTAGCAGTAGAGGCACTGGTAATCCAGGAACTCAATGACGGCTACTTTTGCCTTTTCCGGGCCATACGCCGGTGTGTCTGCATCATGCAGCAGCGCTTCCTGATTTGCCATAACGACCGGTACGGGGTTTTTTTGCTCCGGCAACTGCAGTTTCTGGCGGATCATCGCCTTAATCTCCTTAATCTTCGCTTCGTCGATTTTATTGTCGGCTCCTGTCTTTCCTGTGCGGGCTTCCTGCTCCGGTGTAAAAGTCTGTGCCGGTACAGCCGCGGCGCTGCCCGCGAATAATGAAAAAGCCGCGCCAAGCGCGGCCAGAGTGGTACGTGTCATAGTCACTCCTCTGATCTACGTTCTTTCTGAATATGTCGATTATGCCCGAATTCTTCCCGCTCAGGCTGCAGGCTGTCTGAAAAAGCTGGCAGGGCTCGCCGCAGACTCAGACCGTGAACGGTCTGAGCGAGGAAGCGCAAGGGAATCCGCTCTCCTACCTACCGGCTTCAAAAACGAAAAATATATTAAGCCCCTCAATTTTACTTGTTGATATAACAATCACGCTAACTATTCAGCCAATAGCTCCCGCATTAAAACCAGCTACTTCAGCCAAAGATAAAAGGGTCTTATTCACCTTTAAATTTATATATAGCACAGGTTTCTTTATGCCAACTAATGAGCTTGCGTTCTATCAGTTCCTTTCATCAAAAAAGCAGCGCGATGTAGAACACTAGAATAATAGCGCTTTACTGACGTTGAGTATGCCGCTTTGTGCCAGAAGATGATTAATACATATGTAACAACCAAAATGCAAAAATGTAACAGGTAGCCACCTTTTTAAATCTGGAACATTCGCCTACACTTTATAAATAAAGCAGAACAGCGATATAAAAAACCAAAGAGACACTAATAAAAAGGCTTATCAATCTTCGTCTTAACAAAGCTGTAAGACATCAGACTGCAGCATGCTAACATCTAAAGAACTAGACGATAAGATTTGCGTTATCATCAGATTAGCTTGAATAATAAAACAATGACAAAGAGAATGAATACGTCGCGATATTTAAAAGTGGTTTTGCAGGTTCATACGGAGGATGCTTAGGCTTAAAACATTAACAATCTTGTATGAAGATTACCTGCCCAAAAAAAAACGGTGCTGAAAAAAAAGCTTTGCCGTGAAACAGTGAGGGCGCCTCATATAGTTTAATAGCCGAAATTTTCAGCCGTAGATAAATTTTTATCATTTTTCAAAAAATGATATTACTTTGCTTCATGTAAAGCTAACTTTATTCATAGTGAGAATAAAGCCCAGCGTTTACTCCAGTCGCCCTCCCCCTTCTTTGCCCATTATCTCTTAAATATATTTTTACGGTCAGTGTTGATATGATCATCATACATTCTCGCGAAGCTGTGGTTTTCCTGATCAGATTAAGCCGATAGTCCTCTAGATCAAAACCATCCTCTCTGCTCTCGTGTCTCGCGTCTATTTATAGATAAACACGCCTAGGCTAATTAATTGCAGCCTACAGAGATATTTTTATTTCCCGAAAAACTATTGTTCTGCATATCTTTAGAAAAAAGATGTTGTTCTTCTCGTTCAATTCTACTTATAAGGTAAATGCTAATCGCCCCAGATTTTATCTCTTTTAAAACGGTGTCGAAACCGACACTACATAAAGCTAACTGGTTGTGTAAGTTCTTTCTGGAGTCAGGCTGTGAGCATCGCACAATCCAACACTTTGGCATCTTATACAGTAGTACAATCCGGCTCTGTGATGTGCGACAGTGTGACACCATGCGACAACCATCTCAATGAAAATTCTCGTCATCTACCTTTGTGTGATATGGGTGAGACATATCGACACTAACAGGTATCAGGATTGTGTTAACTTTTAGTGTCGGGTTGTGTGATAGTTTTAGCTTACACCTACCTACCGACGAAACTTTTTCACCATATGTAGCTGAAATTAAAGATTTAATCTGCAAGACAACGTCTTGCGTGGGGTGTGATGTTTTAAGGGTGAGGTAAAGCGCGGCCTGATATAATCTTTTGCTAGTGCAAAAGATTATTTTTGATATGATTAACATCTGCATCTGAAGCGCCCCCTGCGTGTTTGTAAGGCGTTTCTTTTCTGATTAGGTTGTTTTCTTAGTGTTTTTTATGTAAGGCTCTACTGGCTTGATAAATACCACTCTGATTTCAGGCAGTCCCGCTCGTTTGTTCGTTCCAAACATATAATTTCCGCGAACGTATCCCACAACGAAAAGTAGAAAATTGGCAATATCTAATCGAAACAACAAAAGATGCCCATCAGGATGAAGTTTGGCTGAGAAAATTAAGCTTTAGGAGTGGTCACATCAAAACTTTCAAACATACGATTAACTGCCATGTTTTTCTTGCCTTTTAAAGGGCAAGAGGATTATACTAAGTTTGTCACGCGTACAGATGGCCTCGTTGGTTAATTGAAAAGTTACCTTCGAGGCCTTTTTATTTATGCCTGATGACGCTTCATACATCATATAAACGTCATGAAGCGAGAAATTACTTTAAAAAAGATTTCAATTTTCACATGCCATTTCCTCATAAATAACAACATAAATACAGACGTACACGATCACGACAAATAATTCACGCAAAAACAAATAAACGCATGGTGAAGCAAAAGACACAACCTATAAAATAACGATAATACCAACAATCACACCGCAAAGAGTTCTTTTATAAAGACGCACCTTTTTTTAAACATACGCTCCCCCATAAAAAACACAAAAGTATAAAGTGAAAGTAGCAAAAATAAATACAACAAAAGAACCTATAGACTTACAAAAAACTACTAATTATTTTCATTAAGTGCAAAAGACTATCAAGTGAGAAAAGTGTAAATTTAACCACGAAAGAAATTATTATTACTTACCTGCCCCCCGATTATTGGATACAACCGTCAAATAGTAGTGTCGTTTTGTTAACCTTCTGGTTAGCGTTCTATTCAGCCTGCTGCAAAAATTCAAAAGGCACATGATAATTCAACGAAGAATGAGGGTTTACTGATAAGCCGCCATCAATAACATTTTCCGACATACTGTTAATTGTAGGATTTACATCTACTTATTGTTGTCGGGGACGCGCCAGTCAAGAACCTGATTAATGATGACTAGTTTATCTTCATCTTACACTGATATTTCAGCGTAGCCTGTACAAATAATCGCTAAACGCCCGCAGGCAACATTAGAACTTTGATGGCGTAAATATTTTCATCAGCTTTATATAAACCCCTGCCTGCAGAGCCTGCCGACGGGCTTCACCGGCCTGTATGCAGAAAAAAGGGCTGCCAGCCTGAACTGACAGCCCCTTATAAAGGCGCTCGTGGCAATGCAATCCAACATCTTCTCTGAAAAGGCGGGGTTTTCCCCGCCTCCAGATTGCTACTTACCGGATTCGTAAGCCAGAAACGCAGCGAACTCCCTTTGCCCGTCCTTCAGTCGTAATTCACAGAGCGAATTACGCGTCAGTAATGTGAATATCAACAGCGTTAAACATACGGTTAATACGCACCAGAACAGAGTGCTTCGCGGCAGTTTCATGGCCTTCTTCTCCTTGCCTTACGGCGGGTAAGAGGCTATCCTGATGTTGTTCAAGCATGCAGATGGCCTCGTTGGTTAATTGAAAAATTACCTTCGGGGCTTTCTTCTTTCTGCCTCACAACAATGTTACACACCACGTGAACGTCATGAGACAAAAAGCCTCAAGCGCCACGGGCATTATATCCCCATGTCGATTATCTGCCCAGGACTAACAGTCCTTAAGCCTGTATAAACGCTCACCATTTTCCTCGGTCATTCTTTTCCTAATATTCCCAGAACCTCATGAATCATAGCGGCGCGCTATTCACTTTAACGTAGGCTGCGGGCACGCAAAGGTGAAGCTGGTATTGTGTCGCCAAACACGGGTTCGAGAGGCGACCCAATCCAGATGCTCCGTATGAGCGTTAGATAAACCTACGTCAGGACACATCAAGGCTGGCTGTATCGTGTCGTGGTTGTAGATTTGTTCTCAGTAAGATTATCGGTTGGTTAATGCACTACAGATGACGGTGTAACTCCCAGTATGGCCGATCAGTTCAGAGTTCCACCCTTATGTAGGTGCTGACATAACTATCAATTTTCATCGTACGAAACTACATTACTCATCTACTCAAAAACTCAAATGAGTTGAAATAATGATTTATAATGTTTCCGCAGATGCTCTATGGCTACAGTTGTAACCATGGGGCCTGTGTCGTCGTCTTCAGATACCCCTTAAGGCACCATCGTCCCTTCACTGGCATAGCTAGTAGCCAAACATCGCTATGCGCGTTTCTATGGATATTGATTCTGTGTCCGACCGTAGGCGGATAAATTTGTATCTAAGCCTCATACTCATATGAGTAAATACACATAATTTCATTTACACATTTTCCTTTATGCTTTAAACTGCTTACGTAAAAACTCATTACAGTAAATACTCATAAACTCATATGAGTAAAATGTGAGGTATAAATGAAAGTAATATCGTTTTTGAATCCAAAAGGTGGGAGCGGTAAAACTACTGTCACAATTAACGTCAGTACGAGCATTGCTAAGCGACATCGTGTGGCTGTTGTAGACACCGATCCGCAGCAAAGCCTTGCAAACTGGAACAAGGCTGAAAAAGCGAACTTTGACGTATTCACTGCAGCATCAGAAAAGGATGTTTATACAATAAGAAAAGAACTTGCAGATTATGACTATGTCATCATTGATGGAGCAGGTGCGCTTTCTGTAATTACTGCCGCTGCAGTTATGGTCAGCGATCTGGTTATCATTCCAGTGACACCGTCACCATTGGATTTTTCAGCTTCTGGTGCAGTTATAAGTGTGCTGGAAGCTCAGTCATATAGCAGACCTGTTGAGTGCCGTTTCCTTATTACACGCAAAATCGAGCAAGCTACGATGCTTAGTGTTCTGCGTGAGAGCATCGCTGCAACAGGAATTCCTTCTTTAAAAACGTCTATTACGCAAAGACAGAGCTATGTGAAATCTGTTCTTGATGGCGAAACGGTGTTTGATACTAATGACGGAGCTGCCAAAGGTGAGATAGAAGTGCTTGCAGGTGAGATCCTTAAATTAATTGATTAAATACACATTTACACATAAACTCAAATGAGTAAATTTGTGCTGGAGTGTTGTTATGAGCTTAGTAAAACAGAACCGTAATCAGACTGCCTCACCTCGGGTTATGACCTTCGGTGAAAACAGGGATTTAGATAAAGTTATATCAGCCCAACCATCGGGCATACAGAAACGCGTCAATTTCAATATGGCAGAAGAAAAACATCAGAGATTAAAAGCCGCATGTGCCCGAAAAGGCGCTTCTATTTCAGATGTAATGAATGATCTCGTTGATTCGTGGTTAAAAGATAATGAGTAAGTGAGTTTTTACTCATTAACTCAAATGTTCTTTCTTAAGCGAATGATTACTTTAGTTGGCTAAATGAAACATCTATAGGTGATGGGCGTTTGGTTTGTAGGCTTGATACAAAGTGTAATCGTACTTGGCTGCTAACCAGTATAGGGCCTCAAGATAGGTGTTAGCGTGTACGCACGTAGCAAGATTTATAGCCATATGATCACGTAGTACTTTATCCACATATTCACCTGATAGATCAATTGATCAGATCATTATATAGATCATTACAGTTCAATAGAGATCACCTTATCTGTAACTCACTGTTTTATATTAAATAAATAGCGATCACGGCGGTTATTTTCATAAGCCGGGCGGTTACTTTCATAGTTAAGGCGTTTACTTTCATAACGTAGGCGGTTATTTTCATAAGTTAAATGCGGTTACTTTCATAAAGACAGCTGCTTTTACTCACTGGATGTGGATAAATGGAAAATTCTGAAGCGCAGCAAAGTCCTTTTGCGATCAAAAAGAAAGAGTCAGGGGAGAGTTATGAGCTGACGCCGAACAGTAACAAAACTGTTCAGCCTGTGGCTTTGTTACGCCTCAGTGTGTTCACTCCGGTATCTCCAAAAGAGAAGGGAAAACGTGATTTTCTTATTGATGCGTCGGAAGAACTTTCAAGCCTGGAAGTTGCGCGGCAGGAAGGGTACACCAATATCAAAATCCAGGGGGCTAAGCTCGGTATGTCAACCGACTTTAAGACTTGGATCGGGATTATTTCAGCGTTCTCCAAGTATGGTTATACCTCCGACAAAATTTGTCTACCTTTCTCAGAGTTCGCAAGGATGTGCGGTCTGAGACCAACCGACATCAATGGCCGAGCCAGAAATCGATTAAGCGAATCTCTTTTTAACCTGTCTAGCGTGACTCTTTCGTTTCGCAGCCAGGATGGCAAGCGCAGCCTTGTAACCCACCTTGTCCAACGTGCGCAACTTGATATGGAAACGAATGAAGTTGAGATAGTTGGAGATCCGAGTCTATGGGAGCTATATCGCTATGATCATAAGGTTTTACTCGGACTGAAAGCGCTGTCAGCATTATCCCGTAAGGAATCAGCCCAATCCCTTTATGTCTATTTCGAAAGTATGCCTGCCGGTACGTTGTATGTCTCCATGAAGCGGCTGCGTGAAAGGCTTGCAATGGAATCTCAGGTAAAGGACCAGAATGCAACTATACGGCGCGCGATGAAGGATTTAAAAAGCATTGGTTATCTTGATTACACAGAAACCAAAAAGGGTAGGGAAATCATGTTCATTGTTCACTCTCGATCGCCGCGCCTTACGTTGCCAGTAGCGTGAAGGCGGTCACATTCATAAACTGTTTGAAAGCGGCTGCATTCATACTTTTGATTGTTTAAAAGCGGTTGCTTTCATAAGGTACTCATCTTTTGATAGCCTGAAGGCATTGATGACAAGGGGATAGCCTAAATTTCATGAATAAAGAGGTGCCTGAAGTCAGGCGATCTTATGAAAGTAGCCGCTTGTTATGAACGCAGCGAGCTATTTATGAAAGTAACCACCTTGTTGGAGGCTGAGTTAACGCCCAGCCAGAAGCCAAACCGTTCTGATCGTCAGGAGAGATATATAATAGCGGTTATATTCATAATGACATTGCGCTAGATGAAGTCTGGCCTGTTATACCGTCAAAGCCTTGTTTTGTTCACATAGCGCAAAATTTAGCTATCTGATTTTCAACATTGCAACAGCATCAGTTTCTGCCATTGAAAATTGAACCCTATGCCGTGCGGCGACATCCAGCGCAAAAACTTTCGTGTATACCTCCGTCGAGCTTACCGATTTATGCCCCATCAGACTCTGTAGTACCTTCAGCGGAATGCCGGCGTACAGCATGTGCATGGCGTAGGAATGCCGGAACGTGTGCGGTGTCACCGGCACCGAGAACGTGACACCATCAGCGGCAGCGGCATCGACGGCCTCATTAATCCACGTGCGTACGGTGCGGTCGGTGATTTCCCAGATACGCGCTTTTTCAATTCTGCCGGTACGCTTGTTGCGGTGCTCTAGCGGAATTTTCAGGGTGGCCACCATCATCTGCAGTTGGCTGACGTAATGCTGATCTGACAGTGGCACCAGGCGATGCGCCTGGCTGCCGGCCGGTGCCCGACCTGCCGTCCGCGCAGCTTTCTCCGCGCGCTGTTTAAGGGTTGCCAGCTGAACGAAAGGCAGGGATGACGTCAGCGAGAAATCACTCCGGGTAAGCGCCAGCGCCTCGTTAATGCGCGCGCCGGTGTTCCAGAGGGTTGCCAGCAGCATCTTGCGGTGCAGATCCGGCACATAGTGGAGCAGGGCGCTGACCTCCGGTGCCAGCAGGTATTTCGGCAGTTCATCCTGAACGAGCGCCATCTGACGCAGCGCCAGCGCGGCCGGATAATCGATGGCGACGGGTAACGATACCGCCTGCGACGACAGGGCGGGATAGTTGTTCATGGTCACGTAGTTATCCTTCATGATCTTCTGAAAGGGGATGGTCTTTTTGCTTACGGAGCCTGCCTGCAGCGATTGCCTTCGCCTGATGGACTAGCCTAGACAGCAGCGTAAACGGGGCGCGAATACCCCTTATAAGCAGCATATGGGGCTGCAGGCGGGTGAGACGTGCGATCTCCTCTCTGCTGACCTTAAGGGCATTGTCTTTGGCCTCAATCGTCAGCCTGTACCGGTCAATGGCCTGAGTCAGTGTATGCACGCCCTTTTGCAGCAGAACGACATCCGGCTTCGCACCACGGCCTGCCGGCAGTTGCAGTTCGTTCACGCTCAGGGGAAGCGACGTCCTGCTGCCGGGCGCAAAGCGGAAACCCAGACCGTGCCAGAAGTGGTCACGCCGGGCGTGGTTTTCCACATCCTTCTCATCGACGGGTGCCGTCCTGATCGGTTTTACAGGCGTACCCGGTGGCAGGACTTTTGCCCAGCTGACCAGCTGCTGCATAACCCACGATCCGAGCCCGCGCCCCCGCAGTTCGAATGGCAGCATAAAGTCACTGTTGGTCAGGTTCAGCTCGGTGGTGTTGTCATAGGGATTGATGGTGTAACGCGCCAGAAAAGATTTTTCCTGATGCCAGCCACCTCCCCGCCAGTAGAGTTTCAGCTCACAGTCACAGTGCACCAGGCGTCGGGGGCAGCGGTCATCCATGCCCGAGGGAAAATAGACGTCCTTTACGGTTCGGATAGCCACAAGAGTTAGGGGCCGGAACTGGTGCGTTCCGTCCTGCTTTGCCGGCAGGGTGATCAGCCAGGCATTTTCGTCTGCGCGGTATCGTGGTGTCGCGGAGGGCGAATCAATCATGATCAGGTATAATCCCGATGGTTACTGAAGGCAGATATTTCCGGAATTAAAGCCGCCAGCCGCCAGCCGGAATGCGGCGGCACTGGATTAAATCTTAATGGGCCTGCCATGGAGACGTTCCTGAGATTGTTTATCTTCTGCGGCGCGCTTTTCATTAAGAACCTTGTCGGCGGCCGCGTTGACTTCTCTTTTACGGGCCAGGGTATGGATCTGCCAGTTCGCAATTATGGCAACGGTGCCGCCAAGCACACCGCCCACCAATGAGGAGAGCAGGGGCATCCATAGGGTAATCCCCTGAACGGTTGTGTTTGCTGTTTCTGCCGTACCTTATACATCCACCATGATTATGCTCCTTATCTTTCAGCCTGGCCCTGGAACATTAATTACTGTGCTGAACGGGCGCTTCAGAGGCGTTTCTTCTCGCTCTTTTTTATCGCAGTATTTTTAAGCTCTTTATCGAGGAAGGCCTTTTCCTGCCGGGCTCTTTGCTGGGCAATTGCACACATAAGACGATCGAGGCGTTCTTTAACCGGCTGATTAGCGAATGTCCCGCTGAGCGTCTTCGGCGGGGGGCCTCCCGGCTTTTGCCTGGCCTGGGGATTTTCATGTAGCTGCCCTTTCGAATTCACTCCGGCAAGCACGATACTGTCCCCGTTAACCACCACGCGATGAGATGCTCCTGTTTCTTTATCGGGGATATCGACGATCCAGACTTCGTCGGTATCGTAGTTCCCAGCAATCATCTCTCTAATCAGGACAACCGTCTCGTCCGTCAGTAAATTCATATTGTCCAACCAACCATGATGTTTACTATATAAAAGCAAATAGTAATCCAAGTTAATATAACATAGATAAATTACCGGACGGCCGTTCTTGTATGATCCGATTTTTTCCGTATTTACGCTTTTCCGGAAGTGTACCACGTTCATTATCTTAACGCTGCGGCGGTATCTGCGGCTGCGCGCCGCGTCACGGAACGGGGGATAACACAACATATGGATTAAAAGGCAGCTGACGGAGAGGCATATCTTGTGTTTCCGGGCGTCTGCCCGGTGGGGCGGTGTGCGCAGATCCGCCTCTGCCTTTTTTCGGATCCCGGATGACAAAACGCATGATATTTCCTGTAAATGCAATTATTCATAACATTTATATTCATATATGTTAAAAGTGCGAAATTAGCATCAGTTGTTGGTTATTATTAAGATTTCAGCAACAAACCGTATCCCACCCGCTTCGTTAAAAAAACCGAAGGTCATCAGAAGCGCTCACTGATCGTTCCGGGCTGAGACGGTGGCAGCGTCACGGGTAATGTCTCTATTTTATTGGTCGTGAGGAAGGCCGGATAATGGCCAAACTAAGAAGCCATAGCATTGGGGGCAGCCTGCTGATCTGGTATGATCGAGCAGAGGCTCATCTCAATGAGCAATCCCCGCAACAAATTTTTTCGGGGTGCAACAGACCCTTTAGTGCCCAGGCCTGAAAAAAAAGAAAGCACGGTCTCTGAGAGACTACGGTCCTTACGCAACCATACCGGTTAGCGAGCTTTATATTTTCATTATGACTATCTGTATAACAGGGGAATGAATGTGATTAAAAAAATATGCGAAGTGATTGATGGAGAGTATGTCTGTGACATTGATATCAGTGTGGAAGAATGGAAAACTTTATTAACAAATGATAAAGTTTTTGACACAAAAAGTATTGCAGCGTTAAAAAAATGGTTTATTGAGCCAAATCATTCCTGCACATGCTTCGATATTGGTAAGAAGTACGACCTGCACAGCATGAGTGCTAATGGAGTCATAAACGGACTGGGTGGCAGAGTTCAAAAAGAACTTGGTAGATTCGAGGTTAAAGGTGTCGGAAATATCGCATCCGGTACAAAATTCATTACCGTAATGAAGAGTAAAGAAATCGGCGGAAAACCCAAAAGAAACTTATGGACAATTCGTGAGGAACTTGTTCAGGCAATTAACGAACTGGATTTTTTTGGTACAACAGAAATGGCCAGCAGTGAGTATTACTCTGACGATGAGTTGATCAATGCCATAGAGAAAAGCAATATCTTTGACAACGTTCAGACGTTTGAATATACAGGGGAAGCCAAACCAAAGAAAAATGCAATAGAAGTAAAAAATGGCCTCTCGTATCCCAGGAGTAAAGGCGTATCCCAAAATGCGCTGAATAAAGCAGGTTACAGATGTGAAGTCGATAGTGACCACCCAACATTCAGAAGGCGAAATTCATCCTTAAATTACACAGAACCTCATCACATTGTACCTATGTCCAGGCAAGATGCTTTTGACACATCTCTTGATGTTGAAGAAAATATCATATCTCTGTGTTGCAATTGCCATAAACAAATTCACCTTGGTCAGGGTTATGAAGATATGCTGAAAGAAATATACACTGCGCGAAAAAGGTTATTAAAAAAAGTTGGTATTGATATATCACTGGAAAACTTGATTCTTTATTACAAAATGGAAAGTAAGTGAGATTCAAACGAGAGTGATACCTTCGTTTTATTGGTCGGGATGAACAGCAGATGATGTTTCCGGCAAGTATCGGGTCCAGAAACTTTCTGTTAAAAAAGAGGTAAAAGTAGTCTTGAGCCCTGACTGCGAATTGCCATTGCGCATGACCAGAGAACAGGACGAACCCCTGCCAAACCCAGGCATGAGAAACACCTTTAAAACATAGACTTAATTAAAATCAGCAATTCCCATCGAAATAATAAGCAAGCAGAATTGGCTCAGGTGAATTTCACTCGGTGCAGTGCATGCGTTGGGGGGGGTAAAAGGAAAAACCCGAAATGAATCGGGTTTTGATTAATTAACGATTAACAGGTTCCCGTGCCCGGGAACACTCTGACTGTACGCGCAATATATTATTTCCGCAATCATTATTTTTGATTACCAAGCCATTTATTCATCTGCTCAATTTCACCTTTTTGAGCTTTAATGATGTCCTGCGCGAGCTTTCTCATTTCCGGATCTTTTCCGTATTTTAGCTCGGTCTCAGCCATTGCTATTGCCCCTTCATGGTGTGCTACCATGCCTTTCGCAAAAGCCTTGTCGGGATCGGACTCTTTTACAGCGGCCATCATTTTGTCATGCATACCTTTCATGCCGGACATATATTCCTGTGACGATGCCGATGAGGATATATCTGACATTTTCATTTCTGAATGTTCTGCGGAAATCGCTGGCAGGGATAACATCAGTATAACAAAAAGCGAATTTGTGATTTTCATATAATAAACCCTTTCAGATGGTTACCGGATAAGTTTAGCTGAGTCAGACAAAAAAGCCCCCTGAAGGGGGCAAAAAATAACAACATATCCGTATAAGGGACAATCTATCAAGGAAAGGGTAACCGCACGGAAACTTCAGTTGTCATCAGCCCGCATTGATCATGCGGCGGTGTGCATCAGCCATAGCCTGATGGGGGCCGGACTGACCGTTATTCGTAAATTCATGGGCAACAGCTGCTCTTTCATGTTCATTCATCGCCGCAAACGAAGTCGCCGGACGGGAAGCGTTAACGGTGCCAGCTCCCATCATCTTCTGATGACTTTCCGCCATTTTTTTATGTGCATCTGCTGAACCATTGTTCATGGTTTCATGAACAATAATAGCCTGTTCATGCTGATCCATACCGGCCATCCGTGGAGCTGCCCCCTGGATGGCGGCTGGAGTTGAAGAAGACTGCATCTGATGGGCCGGAGCCTGAGCATTATTGACACGCTCATGGATATTTACAGTTTCAGTGGCCCAGGCCGTAGAAATTAAGCTCAAACCTAACACTGATGCTAAGACGATATTTTTCATGGTAACTCTCCATTTCTGAATTAGTGATGTCCGTGAATTTCGATCTGTGTCCTCAGTAGTACAACTGACAACTCTACAGACCTTATTCCGCCGGGATGAGGCTTTAATACAACTCCTGGCTTGTGCTGATGCCGTGTATGGATGAAGTAATAATGCCTTCCTGATAAGTTGCACTAATTATATCGAATGGCTTCTGTTTGCTGCATGACAGGCTAATGACATCTTTGTCATTTAAATCTTTATTCTCAGTACTGGGTTTCCGGAATCATTTTCTCCAGTCTGGGCACGGATAGGATAAAACGAGTTGAACGTACGTCCGATTCCACCTGCACTCTTCCGTGATGTGCTTCCACGATGGACTTCACAATCGCAAGGCCGATGCCGCTGCCTTCTCCTTTTCGTTGTCTGGACGGATCTACCCGATAAAAACGGTCAAACAGCCTTGATAAATGCTCTTCAGGGATTGGTTTCCCCGGATTTTCAATCACAAGGTCAAAAAAGCTCTCCTGCTCTCTTATTGAGACGGTGATTGCCTGTCCCTCCGGGGTATAACGCAGGGCATTGGATAACAGATTATTGATCGCCCTTCTGAACATTTGTGGATCTCCCTCAACCAGGCAGGGCATCCCGTTAAATTTGAGCGTGATATTGCGTTCTTCGGCCCAGGCTTCGAAAAACTCGAAGACTTTCATGACTTCCGCTCTGAGGTCAAACATGACCCTGTCAGGTATCAGCTGATTATTATCTGCCTGTGCCAGGAACAGCATATCGCTGACCATTTTGGTCATCCGGTTATACTCTTCAAGACTGGAATAGAGGACATCCTCAAGTTCCCTCTGTGTTCGATCCTGACTCAGTGCGATTTCAGTCTGCGTCACCAGATTGGTGATGGGCGTTCTGATCTCATGCGCGATATCGGCAGAGAAATTGGCCTGGCGGGTAAAGACATCCTCAATCTTTCCAATCATATGATTGAACGAGATAACCAGTTGCTCCAGCTCAATGGGAACGCGTGTCGGTTCCAGTCGCGCATCAAGATTCTCGGAGGTGATGTTTTTAATGGCATTGCTGACATTACGAAGGGGCAGGTGCCCCTGACGGACAGCGATTCGAATGATCAGAACAATCAACAGGCTTATCACGACGGCAATCGCAATCAGGTTCTTTTTCAGCGCATCGAGGTAATGGAGATGGAAATTAATGGATAGGCCAGTCAGCATGACATAGTTCTGCTGTTTGCCCTGAAATATCGCCTGACCAGAGGAGGCGATAATCCTGTATGTTTCCATCTTCATTTCGGACCCGGTATCCATCGGTCCCGCAGGATCCTCCACCGTCCAGAGAAAGACATCCCGTGCGCGGCTGTGCTCGCTAAAATCTGCTGAATTCACTGCCGGGCGTAGTGCCGCCCCCTGAGCTGAGCTAAAGAGCACTTCACCCCTGGGATTGAGGAGCAAAAGGGCAACGTTGCGGTAGCTGGCAATTGATTCCTTTATTTTGCTTATTTTTTTATCATCCGGATCCACCGGGGACTGCAGTATACGGTTCAGTGTGGTGCTGATTTGTTGAAGATCGCTGACATCCTGCTCGGCAAAATGATTTTCAACAGAATGCAGCATAAACCAGGTGAAGGCGATAAAAGCCAGTATCGTGGACAGGCTGATAAAAAAGGTCAGCCGCAGAGCGAGTGAGAAAGGGCGTCTGGAAGGTTTGCTATGCATCCGGGACCTCCAGCATGTAGCCCACGCCCCGGACTGTCTGGATCAGCTTTGTCTCGTAATCGTTGTCTATTTTAGCGCGGAGTCGCTTTACTGCGACATCGATTGCATTAGTGTCGCTGTCAAAATTCATGTCCCAGACCTGAGAGGCAATCAGGGAGCGGGGAAGAACCTCTCCCTGATGGCGAATGAAGAATTCCAGCAGGCTGAACTCTTTACTGGTGAGCACAATGCGGTTTCCGGCGCGACTGACTTTTCTGGATACGAGATCAATCGAGAGGTCAGCCACCTTAAACTGGCTTTCCGTGATCATCGTGTTTCCCCGCCTCAGAAGGGTTCTCACCCGGGCGAGCAGTTCGGCAAACGCAAAGGGTTTAACCAGATAATCGTCCGCACCCAGTTCCAGTCCTTTGACCCTATGTTCGATCGTGCCGAGGGCTGTCAGCAGTAAGACCGGCATACCCTTTCCGGCAGTGCGCAGCATGCGGATGATATCCCAGCCGTTCACATCAGGTAGCATGATATCCAGAATGACTAAATCATACTCGGCTGTCATGGCGAGATGATATCCGGTAAGACCATTATCAGCGTGATCCACTACGAACCCTGCCTCTGTAAGCCCTTTGCTGAGATATTCACCTGTTTTAATTTCGTCTTCGACGATCAATATTTTCATCTTGCTCCCCGGCTGGCTGCTAATGTCATTCTATTGCGCCCACGATCGTTATCAACGGATTACAGCAAAAATGACAACATTGTCATTATCCTGTCACTCGGCAAACAGAGAGCGTTAGGTAAAGTACCCCTATCAATACTCTGGACTTCATTTGAACCATTTACCAGGTCTGCCTGGACGAGAAGCGTTATGTTCAAATTAAAATTACTCAGCATTAGCACGATATTCATCCTGGCAGGCTGCGTGTCGCTTGCGCCTGAATATCAGCGGCCCGCAGCACCGGTACCCCAGCAGTTTTCACTGTCCCATAACAGCCTGACGCCAGCGGTAAATGGCTATCAGGATACGGGCTGGCGTAACTTTTTTGTCGATCCCCAGGTTACCCGGTTGATCGGTGAAGCTCTGACTAATAACCGTGATTTGAGAATGGCTGCCCTGAAGGTTGAAGAGGCCCGAGCCCAGTTCAACGTCACGGATGCAGATCGTTATCCCCAGCTGAATGCCTCATCCGGGATAACATACAGCGGTGGTCTGAAAGGTGACAAGCCGACCACACAGGAGTACGACGCGAGACTGGAGCTCAGCTATGAGCTCGATTTTTTCGGCAAACTTAAGAACATGAGTGATGCTGACCGCCAGAACTACTTTGCCAGCGAAGAAGCCCGTCGGGCCGTACACATCCTGCTGGTCTCCAACGTTTCACAGAGCTATTTCAGCCAGCAACTGGCGTACGAACAACTCCGTATTGCGCGGGAAACGCTGAAAAATTATGAACAGTCCTATGCTTTCGTTGAGCAACAGCTCGTGACCGGGAGTACGAACGTTCTGGCACTTGAACAGGCGAGAGGACAAATCGAAAGTACCCGCGCCGAAATAGCCAAACGAGAAGGCGATCTGGCTCAGGCAAACAATGCCCTGCAACTGGTGCTGGGAACGTACCGCGCACTTCCGTCAGAAAAAGGGATGAAAGGCGGGGAGATCGCACCAGTAAAATTGCCACCAAATCTATCTTCACAAATTTTGCTGCAGCGACCGGATATTATGGAAGCGGAATATCAGCTGAAAGCGGCTGATGCCAATATTGGCGCAGCGCGAGCGGCCTTTTTCCCCTCAATTACCCTGACCAGTGGTCTTTCCGCAAGCAGTACGGAGCTGTCAAGCCTGTTTACGTCAGGAAGTGGAATGTGGAATTTTATCCCTAAAATTGAAATTCCTATTTTTAATGCTGGCAGGAATAAAGCCAATCTGAAGCTGGCTGAAATTCGCCAGCAACAATCGGTGGTTAATTACGAACAAAAAATTCAGTCAGCCTTTAAGGATGTTTCCGACACGCTTGCGCTGCGCGACAGCCTTAGCCAGCAACTTGAGTCACAGCAGCGTTATCTTGATTCACTTCAGATAACTCTCCAGCGTGCCAGAGGATTATATGCAAGTGGTGCTGTCAGTTACATCGAAGTGCTGGATGCAGAACGTTCCCTCTTCGCTACGCAGCAAACCATTCTCGATCTTACCTATTCCCGACAGGTTAACGAAATTAATCTGTTTACCGCGCTGGGTGGCGGTTGGGTAGAGTAAATTTATTTAATTAATCAGGAAATTAAAAATGCGTAATTCACTTAAAGCCGTTTTATTTGGTGCCTTCTCTGTCATGTTTTCTGCCGGTCTTCATGCTGAAACACATCAGCATGGCGATATGAATGCTGCCAGTGATGCTTCGGTACAGCAGGTTATCAAGGGCACCGGTGTCGTTAAAGACATTGATATGAATAGTAAAAAGATTACCATTTCGCACGAAGCAATCCCTGCTGTGGGCTGGCCTGCAATGACCATGCGCTTCACTTTTGTTAATGCAGACGACGCTATCAATGCCCTGAAAACCGGCAACCATGTCGATTTCTCGTTTATTCAGCAGGGCAATATCTCCTTACTCAAAAGCATTAACGTTACGCAATCCTGATTATCAGTCCGGAGCGAATACATCCAGTGCGCCTGAACATTCATTAAGGGATTACTGTGAATGAATGATCGGGCGCATATGCCAGGTGTTTTGATTTTTCAGCGAGAAATTGTATGGCTTCTTTAAAGATAAAATATGCTGCAATAATTATCAGCAGCCTCATAGCAGGAGGGCTGATATCGGTTACTGCCTGGCAGTATGTAAACTCATCACAAAAAACAGTACAAACCGAACAAAAGGCACCGGAGCGAAAGGTACTTTTCTGGTATGACCCGATGAAACCGGATACCAAATTTGATAAACCCGGAAAATCTCCCTTTATGGATATGGACCTGGTGCCAAAATATGCTGATGAAAGCGGCGATAAAAGCAGTGGCGGGATCCGTATCGATCCAACGCAGGTTCAGAATCTGGGATTAAAAACGCAAAAAGTCACGCGAGGAATGCTGAATTATTCTCAGACAATCCCGGCTAATGTCAGTTACAACGAGTATCAGTTTGTCATTGTGCAGGCGCGCTCTGACGGTTTCGTCGAAAAAGTGTATCCCCTGACGATTGGCGATCATGTGAAGAAAGGCACTCCGCTTATCGATATCACCATTCCTGAATGGGTTGAGGCACAAAGTGAGTTCCTGCTGTTATCCGGTACAGGCGGTACGTCAACCCAGATAAAAGGGGTTCTGGAGCGACTTCGTCTAGCTGGTATGCCGGAAGAGGATATTCAAAGGCTGCGTTCAACCCGCACAATCCAGACCCGTTTTACCATTAAAGCACCTATTGATGGTGTCATTACTGCGTTTGACCTGCGCACCGGAATGAATATTTCGAAAGATAAAGTAGTGGCTCAGATTCAGGGGATGGACCCGGTCTGGATCAGCGCTGCAGTGCCAGAATCTATCGCATATCTGCTGAAAGATACGTCGCAGTTTGAAATTTCGGTACCGGCTTATCCGGATAAAACATTCCATGTCGAAAAATGGAACATTCTTCCCAGCGTGGATCAGACAACCCGTACGCTTCAGGTCCGTCTCCAGGTTTCTAATAAGGATGAGTTTCTCAAGCCGGGCATGAATGCCTATCTGAAACTGAATACCAAGAGCCAGGAGATGCTGCTGATACCAAGCCAGGCCGTTATCGATACCGGCAAAGAACAGCGCGTGATTACTGTTGATGATGAAGGCAAGTTTGTGCCGAAACAGATCCACGTTCTGCATGAATCACAGCAACAGTCCGGCATTGGCTCCGGCCTGAATGAAGGCGATACCGTGGTGGTCAGTGGCCTGTTCCTCATTGACTCCGAAGCCAATATTACGGGCGCGCTGGAACGTATGCGCCACCCTGAAAAAACAGAAAACAGTATGCCAGCAATGTCTGAGCAGCCTGTAAATATGCATTCAGGGCACTGAGGAGACGACGATGATTGAATGGATTATCCGGCGCTCTGTCGCCAACCGTTTCCTGGTCATGATGGGCGCACTGTTTCTCAGCATCTGGGGCACATGGACGATAATTAACACGCCGGTCGATGCGCTGCCTGACCTGTCAGATGTGCAGGTCATTATTAAAACCAGCTATCCCGGACAGGCCCCGCAGATTGTAGAAAACCAGGTCACCTATCCGCTTACCACCACCATGCTGTCCGTACCTGGCGCAAAAACCGTGCGTGGCTTTTCACAGTTCGGTGATTCGTATGTGTATGTCATTTTTGAAGACGGCACCGATCTGTACTGGGCCCGTTCGCGCGTGCTGGAATACCTGAATCAGGTTCAGGGCAAACTGCCTGCGGGTGTGAGCTCTGAAATCGGCCCGGACGCCACGGGAGTGGGCTGGATATTTGAATATGCCCTTGTCGATCGCAACGGAAAACACGACCTTTCAGAACTGCGCTCTCTGCAGGACTGGTTCCTGAAATTTGAGCTGAAAACCATCCCGAACGTGGCTGAGGTCGCTTCGGTTGGCGGCGTGGTGAAACAGTACCAGATTCAGGTCAATCCGGTAAAACTGTCCCAGTACGGTATCAGCCTGCCCGAAGTGAAACAGGCACTTGAATCGTCTAACCAGGAGGCCGGTGGCTCATCCGTTGAAATGGCCGAAGCGGAGTATATGGTCCGTGCCAGCGGTTATCTTCAGAGCATTGATGATTTTAATAACATCGTCCTGAAAACAGGTGAGAACGGCGTGCCGGTTTATCTGCGGGATGTTGCCCGCGTGCAGACCGGGCCCGAAATGAGGCGTGGTATTGCCGAGCTGAACGGCCAGGGAGAAGTCGCTGGCGGCGTGGTGATCCTGCGGTCGGGTAAAAATGCGCGCGACGTTATCACGGCAGTGAGGGATAAACTGGAGACGCTGAAGGCCAGCCTGCCGGAAGGCGTTGAAATCGTGACCACCTACGATCGCAGCCAGTTAATCGACCGGGCGATTGATAACCTCAGTTCCAAACTTCTGGAAGAGTTTATCGTGGTGGCCATCGTCTGTGCTCTGTTCCTGTGGCACGTACGTTCTGCCCTGGTGGCGATTATCTCTCTGCCGCTTGGCCTGTGTATCGCCTTTATCGTCATGCACTTCCAGGGACTGAACGCCAATATCATGTCGCTGGGAGGGATAGCGATTGCCGTCGGTGCGATGGTGGATGCCGCCATTGTGATGATTGAAAATGCGCACAAACGGCTTGAGGAGTGGGATCATCAGCATCCGGGTGAGCAGATTGACAACGCCACCCGCTGGAAGGTGATTACCGACGCCTCCGTGGAAGTGGGACCCGCGTTGTTCATTAGCCTGCTGATCATCACCCTGTCCTTTATTCCTATCTTTACCCTGGAAGGGCAGGAAGGTCGTCTGTTTGGCCCGCTGGCATTCACGAAAACGTACTCCATGGCGGGAGCGGCCGCACTGGCCATCATCGTCATTCCTATTCTGATGGGATTCTGGATCCGGGGGAAAATTCCTGCCGAGACAAGTAACCCCCTGAACCGGGTGCTGATCAAAGCGTATCATCCTTTGCTGCTGCGGGTCCTCCACTGGCCAAAAACAACTCTGCTGGTTGCGGCCTTGTCCATTTTCACGGTTATCTGGCCACTGAGTCAGGTGGGCGGTGAATTTCTGCCGAAGATTAACGAGGGCGATCTGCTGTATATGCCGTCGACCTTGCCTGGCGTCTCTCCGGCAGAAGCTGCAGCGCTCCTGCAGACAACAGACAAGTTAATCAAAAGCGTTCCTGAAGTGGCTTCTGTATTTGGCAAGACCGGTAAAGCAGAGACCGCAACGGATTCCGCGCCGCTCGAAATGGTGGAAACCACGATCCAGCTCAAACCTGAGGATCAGTGGCGTCCCGGCATGACAATTGACAAGATTATTGATGAACTCGACAGGACAGTCCGTTTACCGGGTCTGGCAAACCTCTGGGTGCCGCCTATCCGTAACCGTATTGATATGCTCTCAACCGGGATCAAAAGCCCGATAGGTATCAAAGTGTCCGGGACTGTTCTGTCCGATATCGACGCGACGGCGCAGAGTATCGAGGCGGTAGCCAAAACCGTGCCTGGCGTGGTGTCTGTCCTGGCTGAGCGACTTGAGGGCGGGCGCTACATCGATATCGATATCAACCGGGAGAAAGCCTCCCGCTACGGGATGACGGTAGGTGATGTCCAGCTGTTCGTCTCTTCAGCAATCGGAGGTGCTATGGTGGGTGAGACGGTTGAAGGGGTGGCCCGGTACCCTATTAACATTCGCTACCCGCAGGATTACCGGAACAGTCCGCAGGCGCTGAAACAGATGCCGATCCTGACCCCGATGAAGCAGCAGATCACGCTGGGCGATGTCGCGGATATTAACGTCGTTTCTGGACCAACCATGCTGAAAACCGAAAATGCCCGGCCAGCCAGCTGGATTTATGTTGATGCCCGCGGCAGGGACATGGTGTCGGTGGTTAACGACATTAAGACGGCCATCAGCGAGAAAGTGAAACTGAGACCGGGAACCAGTGTGGCATTCTCCGGACAGTTTGAACTGCTTGAGCATGCCAACAAGAAACTGAAGCTGATGGTGCCGATGACGGTGATGATCATTTTCATCCTGTTGTATCTGGCATTCCGCCGGGTTGACGAAGCCCTGCTGATCCTGATGAGCCTGCCGTTCGCCCTGGTTGGCGGAATATGGTTCCTGTACTGGCAGGGCTTCCATATGTCAGTGGCGACCGGAACCGGGTTTATCGCCCTGGCCGGGGTGGCAGCAGAGTTTGGCGTGGTCATGCTGATGTATCTGCGTCATGCCATTGAAGCGCACCCGGAATTGTCCCGTAAAGAGACGTTCACACCGGAAGGTCTTGATGAAGCCCTCTATCATGGTGCCGTACTGCGTGTCCGGCCGAAAGCCATGACCGTGGCGGTGATCATTGCGGGTCTGCTGCCAATACTCTGGGGAACCGGCGCAGGTTCAGAAGTCATGAGCCGTATTGCTGCGCCAATGATTGGTGGGATGATCACGGCTCCGCTGCTGTCCCTGTTCATTATTCCTGCCGCCTACAAATTAATCTGGCTGCGCAGACATAAAAAAAGCGTGTCATAACCCTGAAAGGGCGCCCCCAGTGGGCGTCCTTCTGCACTGATTCACCCTGACGTCAGGGTTTATATCGATAATATACAGAGGTGAGTATGAAAAAAGTGGTTCTAATGGCCCTGGCTCTCGGCCTGTCACTGCCTGCAATGGCGAGTGAAAAAGTCATTGATATGTACAAATCTGAAAACTGTGGCTGTTGTTCCCTGTGGGGCAAAGCGATGGAAAAAGACAGGTTCGAAGTGCGAACTCACGTCATGAATGATCAGGCGCTGTCAGCCCTGAAAGAAAAGCATGCTGTTCCTGCTGGACTACGAAGTTGTCATACCGCGGTTGTAGGTAATTTGATCATTGAAGGCCATGTGCCTGCGGCAACGATACATAAGGCCATGCAGTCTGGTTCGGGTATATACGGTCTCGCCACCCCCGGTATGCCAGCAGGAAGTCCGGGAATGGAGATGGGGGCCCGAAAAGAGGCTTACGATGTTATCGCATTCTCACCGGAGGGCAGTAAAAAAGTCTTCCAGCGAATCGAATAGTCAGCGGAACGGCTGATAACGGGACGCCGGCAGCAGGCACTCTTATGCCGGCGGCATTCGTGGTAATCGCATCCATGACATATCCTGAAGACAGAAAATGCTTCAGATATGCATAAGGAGAGTTACTGTGAAAAATGACAATGCAGTGGAACATAACAACCAGACTGCTTCTGAGCAGACATCATCCCCGGACGAGAGTCACGCATTGCATAAGGTGAGAGATCCCGTGTGCGGGATGGTCATCCTGCCTGACAAGGCGCACAGCAGCATTCGATACCAGGACCATCAGCTTTATTTCTGCTCCGCCAGCTGTGAGAGCAAATTTAAAGCCCATCCCGATCATTATTTTACCGAAGATGCCAGTGAACATCACCATCACCACGACCACCATGAAGTCAGCCCTGATAAGATAAAACAGTCTCACCGCCAGGCGGAGAAAGAGATTTCTGAAGGTGTGTGGACATGTCCGATGCATCCGGAGATACGCCGTAGTAGTCCCGGAAGCTGTCCTGTCTGTGGAATGGCACTGGAGCCGCTCGTAGCTACGGCATCCACGGGGACGAGTGATGAACTTCGCGACATGACAAGACGCTTCTGGCTGGGGTTGTTGCTGGCGTTTCCGGTTCTGATACTCGAAATGGGTTCTCATCTGTTTCCCGCTTTGAGGAATACAGTACCGCCACAGTACAACACATGGCTGCAGTTACTTCTGGCCTCTCCTGTCGTTTTGTGGTGTGGCTGGCCATTCTTCGCCCGGGCCGGAATGTCGTTACGTAACCGCTCCCTGAATATGTTTACCCTTGTTGCAATGGGGACCGGCGTAGCCTGGGTTTACAGCGTCATTGCAACCGTCTTCCCCTCCTGGTTTCCTGCATCGTTCAGAAACATGGATGGCCTGGTGGCCATTTATTTTGAAGCCGCAGCTGTTATTACGGTGCTTGTTCTGCTGGGACAGGTCCTTGAATTGCGGGCAAGGGAACAAACCTCAGGTGCCATTACTGCGCTTCTTAACCTTGCCCCCAAAACCGCCAGGCGGCTGGATCAAGACGGTCATGAAACGGATATTAATGCGGAAGATGTCCTGCCTGGCGATAAGCTCCGCATCAGACCTGGAGAGAGTATTCCGGTCGACGGTATCGTGGTCGAAGGCAAAACAACCGTTGATGAATCGATGGTGACCGGGGAATCTATGCCTGTTACCAAAACGGAGGGTGACCCTGTCATCGGGGGGACCATTAATCAGACAGGTAGTCTTATCATCCGTGCAGAGAAAGTCGGTGATGAAACGATGCTCTCACGAATTGTTCAGATGGTCGCTGATGCACAGCGTTCGCGGGCCCCCATCCAGAGAATGGCTGACAGCGTTTCAGGCTGGTTTGTTCCTCTGGTGATACTTATCGCGGTTGTTGCTTTCATGATCTGGTCTGTCTGGGGGCCCGAGCCCAGGATGGCGCACGGTCTCATTGCGGCTGTGTCGGTCCTGATTATTGCCTGTCCCTGCGCGCTGGGGCTGGCCACGCCGATGTCGATAATGGTGGGGGTGGGCAAAGGAGCCCAGGCCGGGGTGTTAATCAAGAATGCCGAAGCCCTTGAGCGTCTTGAAAAAGTGGACACGCTGGTTGTCGACAAAACAGGCACGCTCACGGAAGGTTCGCCGACGGTGACAGGGATTATCAGTCTCAATCCGGGTGGGGAAACATCTCTTTTGCGTGTAACGGCCGCAGTGGAAAAAGGCTCGCAGCATCCGCTGGGTATGGCAGTAGTTAAAGCAGCACAGGAAAAGGGGATCGCAATACCCGCAGTCACTCATTTCAATGCGCCGTCGGGTAAAGGTGTCTCAGGCGATGTCGAAGGTCAACGGGTTGTTATTGGTAATGAACTGGCTATGCAGGAAAACAGTATCGTTATTGATAATCAAAAGGCCGTTGCGGATACGTTGCGGATGGAAGGCGCTACCGTTATCTATGTGGCCACAGACGGGCACCTTGCAGGCCTGATAGCTATCTCGGATCCCGTGAAAGCAACCACGCCGGATGCGCTTAAAGCTTTGCGTCAGGCGGGGATCCGCATCGTTATGCTCACCGGGGATAACCAGCTTACCGCTGAAGCAGTCGCACGGAAACTGGGAATAGATGAGGTTGAAGCCGGGATTCTGCCGGATGGCAAAAAAGCAGTGATAACCCGACTGAAAGCGTCTGGCCATGTGGTTGCGATGGCCGGAGACGGTGTGAATGATGCCCCGGCGCTGGCAGCGGCTGACGTGGGTATAGCCATGGGAACGGGTACAGATGTGGCAATTGAAAGTGCCGGAGTCACCCTTCTCAAAGGCGACTTGATGATACTGAACAGGGCCCGTCATCTGTCAGAAATCACCATGAAAAATATCCGACAGAATCTGTTTTTTGCATTTATCTACAACGCACTTGGCGTGCCTGTGGCTGCAGGTCTGCTTTATCCTGTGTATGGAATACTGCTGTCGCCAGTTATTGCGGCGGCGGCCATGGCTCTTTCCTCCGTCAGCGTCATTGTGAATGCGTTGCGTCTGAAAAGTGTCAGGCTCGGGAAATAACACTGAGTGAAGGGGCTGTTACGAACAGAAGGAGTCCAGTATGAAAAGTACCACCTATGCGCTTATTGCTGTCGCCGCGATCGCGGCATTTGCCCTCCTGCGCGAACACTGGTCACATGTGGCAGGTTACTGGCCATATCTGTTATTGCTGGTCTGCCCGCTAATGCATCTTTTCCACGGCCACGGAGGGCATGGAGATCATCAACATCAAGGAAGTGAAAACGATAAAAAAAATTAATCCGGCAGACGGGGCCGCGTCGCGGCCCCGTTATCAGTCCAGGTATCGTTCGTAGTCTCTGGCATGCGCAAAGGCATGCTGTTCAAGTTTGTTATCAGCGGGTGCCGCTGCCCGGAACGCCAGTGAGTTAACAGGATTGTTATTGATGACCAGCTCGTAATGCAGATGAGGACCGGATGAACGTCCGCTGTTACCGGATAACGCAATAGCGTCTCCCCGGGTAACCCTGGCCCCTTTAGTAACGAGTATTTTATTGAGGTGGAGATAGCGAGTTTTAACACCGGCTTTTCCCGTTACTTCAACAAAATATCCCATGGTACTGTTGTATTCGGCCCGGGTGATTTTTCCGTCGATGACGCTGACTATTTTCGTGTTCATGGGCATGGAATAATCAATGCCATTACAGCCCGCGAAGCTTTCTTGCCTGCGTCTGATGTGCTTCCGCACCGGCATTATTGACCTGCTCATGCACGAGAGCGGCTTTTTCTCCGGCATTCAGTTCGTTAAAAGAAGAAGACGAGGTCTTTGAATTTGCATCACTGCCGGACAGCATTTTTTTATGTTCCTCAATCATTTTCTGATGCGCATAGGACGCGCTGTTGTTCATAAATGAATGAGCAACAATGGCCCTTTCATGTTCATTCATTTCAGAGAATGAGGGCGTGTTGTTTTTATTAACCCTGTCCGGTAAGTTTTCATGCGTCGAGGAGTTCACATGACTGACGGCTGAGGCATTATTAACAAATCGATGTGCTTCATGGGCAATATCACTGGACTGAGCAAAAGCTGCCCCACAAAATAAAGCTGTAAACGCAGTGGTCGTGATTAATATATTCATGTGTAATTACCTTCTGAGGTACATAAAAGATGTCCTTATGATCATATATAAAAATAATCAACCTGTGGGGAAGATGACGTAAATGTAATACAGCTATGTACATTACACGATTGTAATGAATTTGTTTCTTAAGGTGTGCTAGATTCATTTCATTGTAAGTGGATGAACCAGTAATTTAATTTAAATCGGTTCTCGAATTCTGTCAGTAACCATACTTTAAATAAGGGAATGCGCATGCTGTTGAAAACGTCTCGACGAACTTTCCTGAAGGGGTTAACCCTCTCTGGCGTAGCCGGAAGTCTTGGCGTATGGAGTTTCAATGCGCGTTCCAGTCTGAGCCTGCCAGTTGCCGCATCCCTGCAGGGTACTCAGTTTGACCTGACCATTGGTGAAACGGCCGTCAATATCACGGGCAGTGAGCGTCAGGCCAAAACAATCAATGGAGGCCTGCCGGGGCCCGTTCTTCGCTGGAAAGAAGGTGACACCATTACCCTGAAGGTCAAAAACCGTCTTAATGAACAGACGTCCATTCACTGGCACGGCATTATTCTTCCGGCCAATATGGATGGTGTTCCGGGGCTGAGTTTTATGGGCATAGAGCCTGATGATACCTACGTTTACACCTTTAAGGTTAAGCAGAACGGGACTTACTGGTACCACAGCCATTCCGGTCTGCAGGAACAGGAGGGGGTATACGGTGCCATTATCATCGATGCCAGGGAGCCAGAACCGTTTGCTTACGATCGTGAGCATGTGGTCATGTTGTCTGACTGGACCGATGAAAATCCTCACAGCCTGCTGAAAAAATTAAAAAAACAGTCGGATTACTACAATTTCAATAAACCAACCGTTGGCTCTTTTTTCCGCGACGTGAATACCAGGGGGCTGTCAGCCACCATTGCCGATCGGAAAATGTGGGCTGAAATGAAAATGAATCCGACTGACCTCGCGGATGTCAGTGGCTACACCTACACCTATCTCATGAACGGGCAGGCCCCGCTGAAAAACTGGACCGGACTGTTCCGTCCCGGTGAAAAGATACGCTTACGGTTTATCAACGGCTCGGCAATGACCTATTTCGATATCCGTATCCCCGGGCTGAAAATGACGGTCGTGGCTGCAGATGGCCAGTATGTAAACCCGGTTACCGTTGACGAATTCAGGATTGCCGTTGCCGAAACCTATGATGTCATTGTGGAGCCTCAGGGTGAGGCCTATACCATCTTCGCACAATCCATGGACAGGACCGGTTACGCTCGAGGGACACTGGCCACGAGAGAGGGGTTAAGTGCTGCCGTTCCCCCCCTCGATCCCCGTCCTCTGTTGACCATGGAAGATATGGGTATGGGGGGAATGGGACATGATATGGCAGGAATGGACCACAGCCAGATGGGAGGCATGGATAACAGCGGAGAGATGATGTCTATGGACGGTGCTGACCTTCCGGATAGCGGGACATCCTCCGCGCCCATGGATCACAGCAGCATGGCCGGTATGGATCATTCCCGGATGGCCGGAATGCCGGGTATGCAAAGTCATCCTGCGTCAGAAACGGATAACCCACTGGTTGATATGCAGGCGATGAGCGTCTCTCCGAAATTAAATGATCCGGGTATTGGTCTTCGAAATAACGGAAGAAAGGTTCTCACGTACGCGGATTTGAAAAGCCGCTTTGAGGATCCTGACGGACGTGAACCTGGCCGTACCATAGAACTGCATTTAACCGGCCACATGGAAAAGTTTGCCTGGTCATTTAACGGAATCAAGTTTTCAGATGCCGCACCGGTGCTGCTGAAATACGGTGAGCGGCTCAGGATCACGCTGATCAACGATACCATGATGACTCACCCCATTCACCTGCATGGTATGTGGAGCGATCTGGAAGATGAAAACGGTAATTTCATGGTTCGTAAACACACAATAGATGTTCCCCCTGGTACAAAACGCAGTTACAGAGTGACAGCAGATGCGCTTGGCCGCTGGGCGTATCACTGCCATTTGCTCTATCACATGGAAATGGGAATGTTTCGTGAAGTCCGGGTGGAGGAATGATGCGAATGAAGAGAAATTTGAAGGCCATACCTGTTCTGGTCGCCGGTTTGTTTACCTCACAGCTTTCTATTGCGGCGGGCTCCGTCTCTGCAGATCCCCACGCCGGGCACGACATGTCTGCCATGCAGATGCCAGCAGATGAGAATTTCACTGAGATGACGTCAATGGAGCCCATTGTAACTGAGAGCAGAACGCCAATTCCGCCTGTTACCGATGCCGACCGGAAGGCTGCATTCGGCAATTTACAGGGGCATGCGATTCACGACAGTGCGATTAATTATCTGGTTCTGCTGGATCAACTGGAATGGCAACGGTCGGATAACACCAACAATTTCAGCTGGAGTGTTAACAGCTGGATTGGAGGCGACACAGATCGGATTTGGCTAAAGAGTGAAGGTGAACGAAGCAATGGGGAAACGGAGGCGGCTGAAGCGCAGTTACTCTGGGGACATGCGGTTGGCCCATGGTGGGATTTGGTTGCGGGTGTCAGGCAGGATTTCAGACCTGCTTCTGCCCGGACCTGGGCTGCTGTCGGTTTTCAGGGGCTGGCACTCTATAATTTTGAGTCTGAAATTACGGGTTTTGTCAGTAATGGCGGAAAAGCAGCCCTTCGTCTGGGAGGAGAATACGACGTTTTACTGACTAACCGGCTCATACTCCAGCCATCCTATGAGGTGAATTTCTACAGTCAGGATGATGAATCGCGGGGTCGCGGCAGGGGACTGACTGACACAGAGCTGGGGCTCCGGCTGCGCTATGAAATACGCCGTGAGTTTGCACCCTATATAGGCGTTTCCTGGAATCAACTTTACGGGAAAACATCCGATATGGCGAAAAGAGAAGGTGAGAAAGACCATCAGGTAGTATTCCTGGCGGGAGCCAGAATCTGGTTTTAACGCACTGATATAAAACACTCAACTAAACAGGTAAATAAAATGTCGATTTTAAATAAAGCCATTCTTACAGGTGGCCTCGTTATGGGCGTTGCTTTCTCTGCTATGGCCCATCCGGAATTAAAAAGCTCTGTGCCACAGGCTGATTCAGCCGTAGCGGCCCCGGAAAAGATTCAGCTTAATTTCTCGGAAAATCTGACCGTGAAATTCTCAGGTGCAAAATTAACGATGACGGGTATGAAAGGCATGTCATCACATTCTCCGATGCCGGTCGCGGCAAAAGTGGCGCCAGGCGCTGACCCTAAATCGATGGTCATTATTCCGCGAGAGCCTTTACCCGCTGGCACTTATCGTGTTGACTGGCGCGCGGTTTCTTCAGATACGCACCCTATTACCGGTAATTACACCTTTACAGTGAAGTAATATTATGAACGACCTGATTATGATTGTTATTCGTTTTCTTCTTTATCTGGATTTGATGGTAATATTTGGATTGCCATTTTTTCAGATATATGGAATAAGCGGTGTCAGACATGAAACCTATAACCTGACTAATTTCAGGTCGTTTATAACCTTTGCTGTTGTTACAGGCATCATTCTTACTGGCATTAATATGCTCCTGGTATCTAATGCCATGAGTGGAGTAACTGACCTCAGAGAATTATCCATCCATGTTATCGAGATGGTGATAGAAGAAACTGATGTGGGTATTAGCTGGATTGTCAGGCTCTGTGCCCTGTTTACCACACTCGGTGCTTTGTTCCTTTACACTAATAAGAGAGTATTGTCCTGCCTGCTGATGACGATGAGTGGAGGCGTGGCGCTGGCTACACTTGCCTGGGGAGGACACGCCGTTATGCATGACGGTCTGCATTACTATCTCCATTTACTGAGCGATCTGACCCATCTCGGCGCTGCAGGTGCCTGGACAGGTGCTCTGGTTGCATTTGCTATCCTGCTGATGCGCAGAAACGAGCATAATGCACAGAGCGTCATTGTGATATCTGACTCCCTGGCAAAATTTGCCACGGCAGGAACGGTGATTGTTGTAGCCCTGATCCTGAGTGCGCTGGTCAACTATCTGTATATTGCTGAGGGTAACTTAACTCCCTTATTCAACAGTTCCTGGGGGAGGATATTGCTTGCCAAGACGGCTCTGTTTGTTCTGATGCTTCTTCTGGCTGCAGCAAACCGGTTTCACCTGGGTCCCCGGCTTGAAGTTATGGTCAGGGAAGGGAATTATGATCGCAGCGTTGCCCTGATGCGAAACAGCATCCTGACAGAATTCGTTGTTGCGATTATCATTCTGGGCGCCGTAGCGTGGCTCGGAATGCTTGCTCCGTCTCAGGTCAGCTAGGGGACAGCCAAAGCTCATGCGTGAGATTTTTACTTTCATATCAGCGAGTTGACCATGCAGCGTATTTTAATCGTTGAAGACGAACAAAAAACAGGTCGTTACCTGCAGCAGGGACTGGTTGAGGAAGGCTATCAGGCCGATCTCTTTAATAATGGCCGCGATGGTCTCGGGGCCGCGTCGAAGGGACAGTATGATTTGATAATACTGGACGTGATGCTGCCTTTCCTCGACGGGTGGCAAATCATCAGCGCACTGAGGGAGTCCGGGCACGAAGAACCGGTCCTGTTTTTAACCGCAAAGGACAACGTGCGGGACAAAGTGAAAGGACTGGAGCTTGGCGCAGATGACTACCTGATTAAGCCCTTTGATTTTACGGAGCTGGTTGCACGTGTAAGAACCCTACTGCGCCGGGCACGCTCGCAGGCCGCAACAGTCTGCACCATCGCCGATATGACCGTTGATATGGTGCGCCGGACCGTGATCCGTTCGGGGAAGAAGATCCATCTCACCGGTAAAGAATACGTTCTGCTTGAGTTGCTGCTGCAACGCACCGGAGAAGTGTTACCCAGGAGTCTTATCTCGTCCCTGGTCTGGAACATGAATTTTGACAGTGATACGAATGTGATTGATGTCGCCGTGAGACGTCTGAGAAGTAAAATTGATGATGACTTTGAGCCAAAACTGATCCATACCGTTCGCGGTGCCGGATATGTCCTGGAGATCAGAGAAGAGTGAGGTTCAAAATTTCCCTGACCACACGCCTGAGCCTGATTTTTTCTGCGGTGATGCTTACGGTATGGTGGTTATCAAGTTTTATCCTGATTAGCACCCTTAATGGCTATTTCGATAATCAGGACCGCGATTTTCTGACAGGTAAACTTCAGCTCACCGAAGAGTTTCTTAAAACAGAGACGTTCAGGAACAAAACGGATATTAAGTCATTATCAGAAAAAATAAACGATGCGATGGTGGGGCACAATGGCTTATTCATTTCTATAAAAAACATGGAAAATGAAAAAATTGTTGAACTCTATGCCAAAAATTCTGTTGTTCCAGCGGTCCTGCTTAATAAGTCGGGTGATATTCTCGACTATATGATCCAGACGGAAGAAAATAACACCGTGTACCGCAGTATCTCGCGGCGGGTTGCCGTGACGCCGGAACAGGGTAAAAGCAAACATGTCATCATTACGGTTGCCACGGATACTGGGTATCACACCCTGTTTATGGACAAACTCAGTACCTGGCTGTTCTGGTTCAATATCGGTCTGGTCTTTATTTCTGTTTTTCTGGGCTGGCTGACCACACGTATTGGTCTGAAACCGCTACGGGAAATGACCAGTCTGGCTTCCTCCATGACCGTACACAGCCTGGATCAGCGTCTAAATCCCGATCTGGCTCCGCCGGAAATCTCTGAGACCATGCAGGAGTTCAATAATATGTTTGATCGCCTGGAGGGGGCATTCCGGAAACTGTCAGATTTCTCGTCTGACATCGCGCATGAGCTGCGCACACCAGTCAGTAATCTGATGATGCAGACGCAGTTTGCACTGGCTAAGGAAAGGGATGTTTCGCATTACCGCGAAATTTTATTCGCTAACCTGGAAGAACTGAAAAGGTTGTCACGAATGACCAGTGACATGCTTTTTCTGGCACGTTCAGAGCATGGTCTGCTGCGGCTGGATAAACATGATGTGGATCTGGCAGCCGAACTGAATGAATTACGTGAGTTGTTCGAGCCCCTGGCAGACGAAACAGGAAAGACAATCACGGTTGAAGGAGAGGGCGTTGTTGCCGGAGACAGCGATATGCTCCGACGTGCTTTCAGTAACCTGCTTTCCAATGCAATCAAGTATTCTCCCGATAACACCTGTACAGCGATACACCTTGAGCGTGACAGTGACTGTGTGAACGTGATGATTACGAATACGATGTCCGGCCAGGTTCCCGCTAATCTGGAACGTTTGTTTGACCGGTTCTATCGCGCAGACTCATCAAGGTTCTACAACACGGAAGGCGCGGGGCTGGGATTATCAATTACAAGGTCGATCATTCATGCTCACGGCGGCGAGCTGTCAGCAGAACAGCAGGGGCGGGAAATTGTGTTCAGTGTGCGTCTGTTAATGGATTAATACCGTTATTCAGGAGAAACCCGGAAGGTGACAAAAATGTCATCGTTCAGTCACGCGATAAACAGAGGCGGTTTTTTATAATCAGCCATAAATCAGGACAGCGTGATAATTCAATCGCCCGGTTCCTGGCGTGATGATCAACCAGCCCTGAGATCAAATGCTTTCTCTGTTATAAGCATTGATTGTTCGGGTATGAAAACACCGGAGACCCAACCATGAAAAAGATCCTTGTATCCTTTATTGCCATGATGGCTGTCGCTTCATCTGCCTGGGCTGCAGAGACAATGAACATGCATGACCAGGTAAATAATGCCCAGGCGCCTGCCCATCAGATGCAATCATCCGCTGAAAAAAGTGCAGTTCAGGGGGAGAGCATGAAAATGATGGATATGAGCGGTCACGATCAGGCCGCAATGTCCCATGAAATGATGCAAAACGGCAATTCTGCTGCCCATCAGGACATGGCTGAAATGCATAAAAAAATGATGAAATCCAAGCCAGCAGCTTCTAACGAAACAGCAAAATCATTTTCCGAAATGAACGAGCATGAGAAAGCCGCTGTTGTGCATGAGAAGGCGAATAATGGTCAATCTTCCGTTATTCATCAGCAGCAGGCGGAAAAGCATCGCAGCCAGATCACCCAGAATTAACCCGCAGCTCCACTTGTCAGACCCTCATTTGACGCCGAAGTCACTGGCTTACGCTCCCGTCCGGGAGCGTTTTTTTTATAAGCGAAATGAATAATAATGAAAGAGTCCATACACAATGTTTTTTTTGGTCATGTCGACCTCACAATTAACTTATATTGTTTGAGAATCCTGTTCCCCGGTCATCTCCAGGGTGCATGTCGCGCCGTATCCTGAGACTGGCTGAGAATACGAATGACCGTAACCATAGAATGTGATGATACAAAATAGATCGTATGCCGGTTCTACCGGCAGTGTGCAGATATCGTCTCCCAGCTCTGCACAATGCGTGCCGATATCATGCATGGCCAGCACATCAAATACTGCAGCTATACGACCGATCTATGCATCCGCCTGAACAACCCCGATCTGTCTGAAGCTGTAGTCCCAGATGGCCTCCAGATCCTCTTCTGCTTTGGGTGTCAGCTCAATCTCTTTCATTTGCCACCCTGGCCCTGACATTCCTCAGGAATGCATTCTTGTTCCATGGTTTCGCCTCGCCGCTGCTGATCCCTTCGGCCAGCAGATCGCGCAGTTCCTGAAGTCTGGATTATGAGCATCCTCACGACCAGAAACCCCGCGATTATCAGCATTGCTGTTTTTCTTGATGCTTTTATTGGCGGGCCGCTGACGGGGGCAAGCATGAACCCGGCCCGTAGCTTCGGGCCGGCATTGGCCATGGGATACTGGGATAATCAGTGGCTGTACTGGGCCGCTCCGCTGTCTGGCGGGCTTGCAGCTGTTGCGTGCTGCCAGCTGTTTATGCCGCAACTGAAGTCACCCTCACCGGAATAAAGTCCCTTCCAGGACAGAATGCCTCTGATGAACAGAGGCATTCTTTTTTTCAGCAACCCACTGTCCGGCTACGCCTTTCCAGAATGAGAACATCTCTCCATTTTCCGTTCATTTCACCCACTTTTTCCCGGCAGCCGACTTCCCTGAATCCCTGGCTGCGATGTAAAGCAACACTGGCCTGGTTTTCCGGAAAGATGCCAGCAAGTAGCGTCCAGAAACCCGCATCTTCCGAGCCCTTTATCAGCCCGGAGAGCAAAGCCCTGCCTGCGCCTTTTCCCTGAAAATGAGTACTGACATAAATGCTCAGCTCTGCGACACCGCGGTATGCATGCCGGCGGGAAAAAGGAGATAGCGCAGCCCATCCCACCACTCTGTTATCAACAGTGGCGACGTAGCGGCAGTCCTGAAGATGCCCTTCATTCCATTCCAGCCACTCAGGTGCTGCGGTCTGAAAGGTGGCGTTCCTTGTTGCAATTCCTTCCTGATAAATTTCCCTGACTGCACACCAGTCCTCTTCGTGCATTTTTCTAATGATGATCTCTGCCATTTCTCTGTACCGTATGTTTGCTGTATTCATAGGCAGTCAGAAAACGAGCCTGCCTGGGCTTCCCGGCGGCGGGACATAATGCGCCCGTCAGCAAAGGATGAAGGTCATTTCATTTTTAGCGGGAATCGGTTTCTACTGTGACGGATTCATATGCATTTTTCCATATATATTGTGACGTACCTCATTTCTGAGAGGTATAAACACCGATCATGTTTTCTCCATGCCGCGTAAATGGTGCGCCAGATGGGGCAGGCTCACGATCACGTGATAACGCCAATGATGCAGCTGCAGGATCCGGAGAAGACCAGAGTCATTATCGTGACGCTTGCCGAAACCACGCCGGTACTGGAAGCGGCCGGGCTGCAGCAGGACTTACGCCGGGCCGGGATTGAACCCTGGGCGTGGGTCATCAATAACAGCCTCGCGGCCGCGAAGCCGTCCTCCCCGTTCCTGGTCACCCGTGCCCGTCGCGAACTGCCGCTGATCGACGACGTTGCCGGGCATTATGCACAGCGCATTGCCCTGACGCCACTGCTGAAGGACGACCCGGTAGGCGTGGACCTGCTGGCTGAAATGGCGGGCTGACAGGTGGGACGACGCCCCACCTCCACTTAAAACATTTCCTTATACAGGTCATAAGATGAAGCGCTTAATCTGCCGTCGCGAATTCCGGTAGTGTGTCAGTCAACGTCACAGGAGTTATACAATGCACATTATCAATGCTGAAGAGCAGCACATTCCCGCCATACGCCGCTTTTACGCCCATCATGTCCTGCACGGCACAGGCAGCTTCGAGACGGCCCCCCCCGAACACGCAGGAAATGCTTGCCCGGGTGAAAAACGTTCAGTCACGTGGATTTCCCTGGTATATCGCCCTGCAGGGGGGGGGAAAAGCCTTACTCGATCATGCCTTAACATGGGCCCGGTCTCAGGGATACCGCCAGATGATAGCGGTTGTGGGGGACTGTGCGAACGTCGCGTCTGTAGCGCTGCATCTTCGCTCCGGATTTACTGAAATCGGCACGCTGAAGGACATCGGTTTCAAGCATGGCCGCTGGCTGGACACGGTGTTGCTGCAGTGTCAGCTGGGAAAAGGGAGCTGTACGCTGCCGGACAGTCCGGTACCCGGACGCTGAGGCAGGAGAAAGGGGGCATCGCCCCCTTTCGGTTATTTCAGCCGTTTCCCTGCCTCATCTACTACTTTCTCGCCGTCTTCCTTAGCAAATGCGCCTTTTTGCGCATCCGGAAGAATATCCAGTACCACTTCGGAAGGGCGGCACAGACGCGTTCCCAACGGTGTCACCACAATCGGACGGTTAATCAGGATCGGATGCTGAAGCATAAAATCGATTAACTGATCGTCAGTAAACTTATCTTCCGCAAGCCCCAGTTCTTCATAAGGCTCGACGTTTTTGCGCAGCAAAGCCCGGACTGAAATGCCCATATCTGCAATGAGTTTGACCAGCTCATCGCGTGACGGTGGATTTTCAAGGTAATGAATAACGGTCGGTTCATTACCACTGTTGCGGATCATCTCCAGCGTATTACGCGACGTGCCGCAGGCCGGGTTGTGATAAATGGTGATGTTGCTCATATCAGTATCTCATTACAAAGTGAAAGAGAGACGTAACGCCAGCGCTGCCAGCGTTACAAACAGCACAGGCAGAGTCATAACGATCCCGGTGCGGAAATAGTATCCCCAGGTGATGGTCATATTCTTCTGTGAAAGGACATGCAGCCAGAGCAGCGTTGCCAGGCTACCAATAGGTGTAATTTTAGGTCCCAGATCGCAGCCAATCACGTTGGCGTAGATCATCGCTTCTTTGATAACGCCTGTTGCGGTGCTTCCATCGATAGAAAGAGCGCCAACCAGCACGGTAGGCATGTTGTTCATGATGGAAGACAGGAAGGCCGTCAGGAAGCCAGTACCCAGCGTCGCAGCCCAGAGTCCTTTATCCGCCAGTACATTCAGCACACCTGAAAGGTATTCGGTTAGCCCGGCGTTGCGCAGACCGTAGACCACCAGGTACATCCCCAATGAGAAGATGACGATCTGCCATGGCGCGCCGCGCAGCACTTTGCCAGTGTTAATGGCATGGCCTCGTTTAGCTACTGCAAACAGGATCACAGCGCCAACAGCCGCAATCGCGCTAACGGGAATACCGAGCGGCTCAAGGACAAAGAACCCAACCAGCAGAAGTATTAAAACTATCCAGCCGGTTCTGAAGGTTGCCAGATCTTTAATCGCTTTTGCCGGTGCTTTCAGAAGAGACAGGTCGTAAGTCGGTGGGATATTCTTGCGGAAGAACAGATGCAGCATAACCAGCGTGGCAACAATGGCTGCAATATCCACCGGCACCATTACCGACGCATACTCGGTGAAGCCCAGTCCAAAGAAGTCTGCAGAAACGATGTTAACCAGGTTGGACACGATAAGCGGCAGGCTGGATGTATCGGCAATAAACCCGGCAGCCATGACGAATGCCAGTGTCGTGCCTTTGCTGAACCCTAATGCCAGCAGCATGGCGATGACTATCGGCGTCAGAATAAGTGCCGCACCATCGTTGGCAAACAGTGCCGCCACCGCTGCACCAAGCAGAACGATATACGTAAAGAGCAAACGGCCACGACCGTTACCCCAGCGCGAAACATGCAATGCCGCCCATTCGAAAAAGCCGGACTCATCAAGCAGCAGGCTGATAATAATTACGGCAATAAAGGTCGCCGTCGCGTTCCAGACGATATTCCACACCACCGGAATATCGCCCACATGCACAACGCCAGATATCAGAGCCAGTCCCGCGCCCAGCATTGCACTCCAGCCGATCCCTAATCCCTTTGGTTGCCAGATAACCAAAACAATGGTCAGGACAAAAATAGCGCCTGCCAGTAACATAAAACCTCCTGACAGGGCGACTTTGTCGCCCTGTATATGTCAAAAAATTAGCTCATCAACTCTCTGAGCTTTTCAATACCGGCGGGCTCTGACGCCAGCACCGGAACAAGCGCTATACGGTCAGCATGCTGATCCTTAACAGCCTCAATCTGAGGCAATTCCTGATGAGCACGCTGACAAAGCAACGGAGAACGCGTATCCGCAATGGAAAGGCTGTTATTGATAATCCAGCCCCACGGATGAATCCCCGCTCTTTCAAGGTCAGCCTGCAGGTTTGCCGCTTCCAGGACCGGTGTGGTTTCAGGAAGCGTAACCAGCAGAACTTTGGTTCTATCCGGGTCCTGAAGCTGCATCATGGGGGTAGTAAAATGACCTTTACTCCCCATTTTTTTGGCAATCTCTCGGTGGTAAGCCCCGGTCGCATCCAGCAACAGCAGCGTGTGTCCGGTAGGGGCGGTATCCATGACAACAAAGCGCTTACCCGCTTCACGAATTACACGGGAGAAGGCCTGAAACACGGCAATTTCTTCTGTACAGGGAGAGCGTAAATCCTCTTCCAGTAACCGTTTCCCTGCTTCGTCCAGATCTCTTCCCTTCGTCTCAAGAACATGCTGGCGATAGCGTTCGGTTTCATCGTGAGAGTTGATGCGGCTGACCTGCAGGTTTTTGAGGCTGCCGTTCAGCGTTGTACTCAGGTGCGCAGCAGGATCAGAGGTCGTGAGATGCACGTCAAATCCCATGTCTGCCAGCCTGACGGCGATGGCAGCAGCCATCGTGGTTTTCCCTACACCACCTTTGCCCATCAGCATAATCAGGCCGTGTTCACTGCGAGCGATATCATCGACCAGGCCAGAGAGAGATAAGTTTTCAGGCGTGTACAGGATATTCGTTACCGGGAGCGGTAATGCCTCAGAACGGGTATCCAGCAGTCCCTTCAATGCTGAAACACCAACCATATTGACTGGCTGGAGTAACAGGGTATCTGTCGGTAGCTCAGATAAACCGGCAGGAAGATTTGCCAGTGCCTCCTGCTCACGTTGCCATATCGCCGCGGCCAGGGCGTCATGTTCAGCTTCGGCTTCAGGCAGCACACCATTAATCACAAGATATTGATTTTTCAGGCCAATCTCAGCCAGTTCCTCATGAGTGCGGGCGACTTCCTGCAGCGTAGAATTTTGCAGTCGTGCAACCAGAACCAGGCGGGTACGTTCAGGATCGGACAAAGCCTCTACCGCATGAGCATACTGCTCACGCTGCTTTTCCAGCCCGGCCATTGGGCCAAGACAGGAAGCACCATCTGGATTACTTTCAATGAAGCTACTCCAGGCACCGGGAAGCTGGAGCAGACGAATCGTGTGGCCCGTCGGCGCTGTATCAAAAATGATGTGATCAAAGCGGGTCAGCAGGGAAGCGTCTGTTAGTAAGCCCGTGAATTCATCGAACGCAGCAATCTCAGTCGTACAGGCTCCTGAAAGCTGCTCGCTGATACTGTTAACAACGTCATCAGGCAAAAGACCTTTGATAGGATCAACGATTCTGGCCCGATATTGCCGGGCGGCTTCCTGCGGGTCAATCTCCAGTGCGGAAATTGCAGGAACTGCTGTCACAGGGCGAATCGTGTTACCGATAGCCTGATCGAATACCTGACCGACATTGGAGGCCGGGTCGGTACTGACCAGCAAAACCCGCTTACCCTGTTCGGCAAGGCGGATAGCCGTCGCGCAGGAAATGGAAGTTTTTCCTACACCTCCCTTGCCAGTAAAAAACAGGTAAGGCGGGATATTCTGTAAGAATTTCATATGTCCTCCTGACATATTCAGCAACAGGAAGTATTACCACCACAGCAACTGGTGGGAGCTAACCCTACCTTCTCCAGCGGAATACCGAACCAGCGAGCCAGCTCAGCGCGTTTTGGGTATCGCCCAGCCATCACCGTTTCGCCGTCCAGCAACAGCAGCGGAAGCCCTTCTGCGCCGGATGCGTCGAGGAAGGATTTCGCTTTCTCATTGTGAACAAAGCTCATGGGCTGCTGCGCCAGGTTGTAACGTTCAACCTGTACACCACGTTCTTTCAGCCACTGCACATCAGCAGAAAAATCAACCAGAACCTGATCGACATCTGAACCACATACACCGGTACTGCAGCACATTGCCGGGTCAAACACCGTTAACGTCTTCATTCTGAATACCTCATACATTCGAAAAAACACATATGTTCAGGCAAATTTTTTTTAGATGCAAACAGCCTTACCGCTACCAGAGCAGTTTGCCGATGCCAGCTTACGGGCGATGGCCTGTACGTCGTCCTGTTGGCTTAACCAGGCCTGCTCAATCACCTGAGCAGCCCAGGAAGGAATATGCGGGGATAAGCGATAATGAACCCATTTCCCCTGCTTGCGATCCAGCAATAGACCGCTTTCCCGGAGCATTGCCAGATGACGGGAAATCTTGGGCTGGGACTCATCCAACGCCGTGCAGAAATCGCAGACGCACAGTTCTCCCATCTCCCTGAGCAGCAGGACAATACCCAGACGGGTTTCATCGGACAGGTTTTTGAAAAGCTTAAGGGCTGTAAGGGTCATTATTCCTCCTGTTCGGTTGCGTAAAGCATACGCCCGGAGACAAAAAAAACAACCATACATTCGGAAAATCGAATGTGTGAAAGTGTCAGATGACGCTGTCACGCTGGTATACGTCCGTTACTTTCCGGGGAAAATACATGTGTGTTACAGAGATCCGACTTTACCTTTTTTCGGATCTCAGCAGGAAAAATCAATAGCCGGTGTGATGAAAGATAATGTCTCAAAGCATGCAGAACTCTTCGCCGCATCACACAATGCTTAAAAATAAGCTTATAATAAATACATAAGCAAGCTAAGTGCTATGATAGCATCAATTATCTTTTCTATATGGAGTCTCCCATGCTGAGCCAGCTGAACCTGCGTTTTCCCAAAAAACTGATCGAGAGCCTCAAGTCCCGTGCGTCCGCCGAGGCCACGTCCGTTAATGCCCTTGCGGGCCGCTTCATCGAGGAGAAGCTCATGTCTGCGGCGCCGGGCGACGATTCGCTGGCGCTGAACGCCGATCCTGCCGGCACACGTGAATCGCTCTACAGGAAAATCGTCCGCGGCGAGTTCTTCGGACGCCAGACCCTCAGACATGCAGAGCTGCGCTGGCTCTTTGACCATGCTCACCGGGCCTGCCTGTACGGCAGCGGCTACGTGAGCTGGCCGGTCATTGAGGCTCTCATGAACATCACCTTTGACGCGCTGCTTTATGCCGAAGCGCATAAGATTGAGGTGGACACCTTTTACATCAACCGGACCTTCGATTTTCCGGGGAAGAACTACCCGGAAGAAACGCAGCGCTTTATGGCCGTCATGCCCCGACATGTGGATCCCTCCTGGGCAGAGTACCTGCTTCGCCCGCTCTCCTCCGGGGCGCTTGAGCTGCAGAACTTTCCCGATGAGGCTCTGGCGCAGATTTGCAGCCCTGACCGGCTCCGGCTGATATTTCCGCTGGTCGTGAAGGCGCAGGCCCTGGATGAACAGGAGATGAAGGCCTGGGTGGCCGCGACCGGACTGGTCACTGAGGATCTGAATCTGACGGCTGAGGTCGGTGATATCCGTCTGCATGTTCAGGTAAGCGGTAACCGCGCGCCACAGCTGCCCGGCAGGGAGTGGGAGGCGCCCACTTTTGGTCTTATTGTGTCGGCAGGGTGCGTGGTGACGGCGATGGGCTGGGAGGTGTTCAGCGCACTGGTTCGCCAGCTGCAGGCACGGGCGGCGCAACCGGTGCTGCACGGCTGGCACAGCCGGGATAAGCACGTGTCGGTGTATATTCCGCGCGCGGAAGGCACTGATGTCATCCTCGGTCTGAGCGGCATCCATATCTCGATGACGGCCGACAACTATCTGGCGCTGGAAACGGCATTTCTGGCCGAAGTGAACGCGCCGGCCGCTGCCCCTGTGCTGGCAGAGCTGCGCGCCCTGTACGGGGATTTATAAATGGCTGCCGGAACAGAACTTTCACGTGCCGGTTTTGAGGGGCCGGTTATAAAAGCTGAAGATGACCGCTATGGTTTTTCAGCCATTGCGGACGGGCTGGCCCGGAGCATTTGCGAACTGGATGAAAATATCAGCACCGTTATCGGTATCGAGGGCAAATGGGGATCAGGGAAAACGAGTCTCCTTAACCTGCTGACTGCCCGGCTCAGACAGAAGGCTCCGGCTGCTACCGAAATCGTGCCGTTTTCACCGTGGCTTATTTCTCCGGACGAGAGTCCGGTAACGTCGTTGTTGCTGACCATTGCGGGCAGGCTGGCGAAGTATGAAACCGCGGCTCAGGCGGATATACGTAACGTGACGACGGTAACCGGTACGCTGGTTAACTATGCGCAGCAGACCTCCCGCAGGCTTGCCCCGGTTGCTCGTCTGGCCGGTAAATTAGGCGTGCCCGGATTGGGGATTGCCGCCGATGTGATGGAGACGCTGGGAGAGACAGACCTGCAACAACGGCAGAAAACGGCAGCAGAACTGCGCGCAGAGCTTGAAAATAAAATCACAGGCCTTGGGATCAGTTTTATCATCGTTATTGACGATCTGGACAGACTGGAGCCCGCCCAGGCGGTCGAAATATTACGTATGGTTCGTTCAGTGGCTGATTTCTCCAGGTTTCGCTATGTCATGTGTTATGACAGGGAGGTGCTGGCACATGCTGTTGAACACGGGCTGGGGGTACCGGACGGACGGCTTTATCTGCAGAAAATAATCCCGCTGTCATTTGCTCTTCCCCGACCGGAGAGCTTTACCCTGCGTCGGCAGTTTCGTGAAAGCGCCCTCCTAATATGGCGCGAGGTCAGCGGGCGTGAGCCTGATGCACACAGTGAGCGGTTGCTGGCGCTATTTGTCGAGGTCTACGGAGAGCGGCTTTCCACCCCACGGGAAGTAAACCATGCACTCAATGCCATACGTTTCCGGTACCACGGACTGCGGGATTATGTGTATTTTCCTGATTTGTGTCTTCTGCAGCTTATTAATACCGTAAATCCTGAGTTTGCCGCCTGGACTGAAGATTACCTGACCGCGTGGTCAGTGGTTGTCAGTCGTGACGGTTCGGTTGGGGAGGAAGAGACGAAGGTACTGACCGACAGGCTTTTCACCGCACTGGAGAAGTTCGGAGCATCCAGGGCCGCTTCTCCGTGGGAACTGCTTACGTGGCTGCCAGGCATTACCGGATTTGACAGAGAGCACCTGCGGATGTTTGAAAGCCAGCGTCCGGCCGAGGCGGAGCAGGCCACAAATCAGCGCCGGCTGGGGAGCAGTACCTACTGGCGCTATTATTTTTCATTTTCAGCTCCTCAGAACGTGATGTCTGACGCCGATATTCAGCAGATTATTGAGCTTGCGGCCAGTGATTATTCTGCGCTGGAAGCACGCCTTTTGGATAGCGTTACGGATAACGGCATATCCTCCCGAACCTGGTTTGAGCATATCCTGACGCGCCTCACTCCTGGGCTCACAGAAAATTCAGGTGACATGGTTCAGCGCAATCTTCTGACGTTCTTTTTCCGCTGTAGCGATCGCATCCTGCCCTTTTATCGTGAAAGAAATCTTTTTTTTCGTCAGGAAGACATCGGTATCGACTCACTCGTCACGCAGCTGATACAACAGCTGATGTCAGGGAGACGCAGGGAGACGGTACGTTTTATTTCCCGTCTTTTCCGTAAGGCAGAAGCCTTTGCATGGGCCGCATTATATCTGCGTGATTTTCTGCGGAAGCACAGCGCACAAGGCACGAATAAGACAGAACCTTTTACTGCCGAGGAGGCAGAGCAGCTACGCCTGGCGTTAACTACACGGCTTAAAGAAACGCGGATCCGGAAAGAACTGTCACAAGTTCCTTACCTGTCAATTTTCCTGTCAGCATGGGCCGAGCTTGCGGGCGATGAAGTTGTCAGAGAGTGGGCCTGCGAAATCAGTCTGACCGACAGGGCTTTTCTGCAGATGTTGCTTAACCTCAGAACGCCTGTCAGCAGCAGCAACCGGGGTCAGTACCTGAAGCTTAACCTTGATCATGTGAGCCGTTTTTTAGGTGTGCCTGTGCGGGAAAGATTACGCGACATAAAAGCGCAGCAAATACCGGCTTTATCCGGAATGACAGCAGCAATTGAGGATGCCATCCGGATGAATGAGGAACACTGA